>NZ_JBTLTG010000002.1:0-228425 GCF_054483915.1 Tessaracoccus luoxuelianae
GGACCCCACGGAGAGCTAATAGAACTAAAAGAACTAATAGTACTCAGGCGACACGCTGGCGCGGTTCGAGCTAGCAGACTCGATACCCCCTAGGCTGCGGTAGAACCATTGGAACTATTGGAACCATTAGAACTAGGCGTGAGGGGGTGCCCGATGGGCGTTGGACTCGAACGTGTTGTCGCGGTCGTCAACGGCAAGGGGGGAGTCGGGAAGACGACTGTCACAGCGAACCTTGGCGGAATGCTCGCTGTCAGCGGCTACCGAGTGCTGCTGGTCGACATGGACCCCCAGGGCAATCTGGCGGAGGAACTCGGTTACACGAGCAGCGACATCAACGATGACGGGCTGGCGCTGGCACAAGCGCTGACGTTCTCAGGTGTCGCCCAGCCAGTCAAAGGGATCCGAGAGAACCTTGATGTCCTGATCGGGGGACCCCACCTCGACATGGCGGCGGCCGGTCTGACTATGAAAGCGCAGAAGGATCCCACGGCGGCGAAGCTTGCCCTTGCGGTGGCGCTGACGCCGTTGGCTGCAGACTACGATCTGATCTTCATCGACTGTCCACCGGGGCAGGAGACCCTGCAACAGGCGGCACTGGCGGCGGCCCGTTGGGCACTCATACCGGTCAAGACTGATGCGTCATCTCGAAAGGGACTGCGTGACGTGGCACGCCGTCTCGACGCTGTCGTGGGGCTGAACCCGGATCTCGACCTGCTGGGCGTCGTGCTTTTTGGGGTCAACAGGTCAGCGAAGAGAGTCTCGGAGACGGCGCGCCAGGGAATCAGGGACGACCTGGGTGACGGGGCGCCGATCTTCGAGACTGCCATCCGTCACGCCGAGGCCGCAGCCCAGGAGAGTCGAGAGCGGGGACTCCTCGCGTTCGAGCTTGAAGAGGCTGTTCTCTCTGCCCCGAAGTGGTGGGAGATTCGCCGGGACCACGCGTTGCAGCAGGATGGCCCGCGTTCGCGTAGTGCGGTCGGGTTGGCGGAAGACTTCCAGTTGCTTGGCGAGGAAGTCGTGAAGCGAATCACCGAGAGTGAAGCGAGCCAGGTGGTTGCTGTTGCGGGAGCAGGGGAGGGGCTCCGATGACGGGGGAGGCGAGGCGCCAGCTGACAGGACTTCCACCGAGGCCGGCGCATCAGCCACCGGTCAATTCGCGCTTGATCAGGAAGAACCGGTCCGCCGGCGATGCTGTGACAACGCCCATGGTCCAGTCCGGCCCAGTCGCAGAGGTTGAAGAGCAACAGACTCCATCCGTATCCAGCTTCACCGAGCCTGCGACAAGAGTGTCTGAGGCCAACACCATGGCACGGACCACAGCCAAACCCGCGAAGAAGCCGGCTAGCAAGGTCAAGGTCGGGTTCTACATAGACGTCAACGATGCGGCCCGTTTGCGCGGTGCGGCGAGGTTCATTCCCAACGAGCTGCGGGCCGAGGGTGTCGACGGGTTCTCAGCCATGGCAGCCAAGCTCCTCATGGACGGACTGGCACAGCTTGAGCGCACCTACAACAACGGCGAACCTTGGCCGAGCATGCCACCGGGCGAGGAACTGCCACGGGGACGTACGGTCCAGTAGAACGCTGGTCCATCCGCTTCAGCTACGAGCCATCTCACCCGCGTCGCGCGAATCTCTAGGGGGAGTGCCTTCGACTCCGCTCTGCGCTGCTGGTTAGTACTAAAAGTACTAATCGCGTCCGCTCGTCTATCCCCACACAGCTCAAAGTCGATTACGCCAGCGCCCGCTTAGTCCGGGGTTCATATGTGTGGAGGTTTGCAGACAGGGCCTGTGGATAACGGGAAAAGTGGTCTGCCCTTTCCGATCAAGGGGTCAGCGGCGCAGGCGAAGCGAAGGGACGAAGAGATGATTGATGGCTCGTACGAGGTGTTCGTGTTGGTCGACGAGGCGTGCAACCTGATGGTGCACGACGACACGGTCACGGGGCTCACGGCGCTCGACATCGCCGCATGCCGTGCGATGGTCGTGGAGTTCGCGCAGGGCGCCACAGAGGTGGCCGTTGATGTGCCGGGCTCGGTGGCACAGTGCATTGACCAGGCCGCCCGACGGGCCGCGCTGTGGGATCCGGCCCAGCTCACGACCGAGGCCCTCCGCCTGGTGCTGTTGCTCTCAGACGTCAGCCGCGACCTGAACAGGGCATGACGTGGCCAGGTTCCACCAGGCCGTTCAAGAAGCAGCAGCCCACCTCGCCGGCGATCCCGTCTCCTTGGCCACCTGGGCCCACACGGTTCGCCGATGCGACCAGCTCCTGGCCGGTACCGACCCGGCGATGCGCAGCGCCGCGGCCCTCACCCCAGTCCTGACGACCGGGGACGCAGGCCTTCGACGGCAGGGTTTGATACTGGCGCTGGACGGCGATCCGGGACTGCCGGTGAGTGCGGGAGACAGGCAGGAGCTGCGTGTCGTGGCGCTGTACGTCACCCGCGCGGCGTCCCGCGAGGCAGATCCCTCCCAGCGACTGCTTCTGGCAGGGATCGAGCGGCGCCTGCTGGGAGGCAGTCCGGCCCGGGGGAGCTTCGAGGCGAGCCTGCGCGGCTGGAGTCATGCAGTGGCTGAGGCATCCGAGGCGATGGACCCTGTGGCGGCGCTGGCCGTGAGCAGAATCCAACGCACCCTCCTCGATGCGGGCGTCGAGGCGATGAACCGACTGGAAGTCGCCGACGGCGTCGGCCACGAACGCCTCCTCGCTGCTGTCGAAACCAGCAGGGACGCCTGGGCAAGGGCATACGACGCATGGTTGGAGATTGTCCCGAGAAAGGCTCTGTACATCGAAGGCCTCGACAGGGCCACCGTGGGCGTGCAATTGGCCGCGCGGGACGCCAGTGACATCGACAAGCTTCGAGGACTCTTGGTTACGGGGTTTGGTGGGAATCTGGCGGCCGCGATGGCGGTGACGCCTGCTGATATGCGGGTGGATTCTGATCTGGTGGCGCGTGCTGTGACGCTGGAGCAGCGCAGTGATCTGGCCGCAGCGATCCAGCCTCGGGAGTTCCGCGAGCCTGAACCTGTTGCGGTCCCGGTGGAGCCGAGTGTTGGCCCGGCGGTGAGGTTCACCACGTCGAGCGAGGCGGCTTCTTCGCCTCGCCCCGCGATGTTACGGCAGGGGCTGGAGGTGGAGACCGTCAATTTCGGGGAACGCGGCCGGTTGGAGGAACTCGCCGGTGAGAGGGATGCGGGGGTGATCGCTGGGGCGGCCCGTGCGGGTGTGGTGGAGGCGGTGGCGTTGGTGGGTGGTGCGACGGTCGCGGAGTTGAGTCGGCTGGTGGAGCGGGGGGAGCGGGCCCAGGCGGCGATCGCCGCCTCGGCGTTGCCGATTGTCTACTCCTGGAGTCGACGGTTCGCACCCGAGTTTCGACAGGAGTTCGTGTCGCGGGCGTCGCTGCAGTTGGCGGAGGTCGCTTCCAAGTGGGACCCTCGCGTGGCCGGGTGGTCGACGTTTGCCTATACCGTCGTCGACTACGCCTACCGCGGCGAGGCGCGCCGGCTGGGGACGTCTCGGGAGGTGACCAGCGAGGACGTGGGGCGGTGGGCGGGGGAGTCACCGTCACGCTCGACGGTGACCGTTGCGAGGTCTCCGGAGGCGGAGGCGCTGTGGGGGGCGGAGCGGGACCAGGTGGCCCGGTTGCTGGACCAGTTGCCGGATCGCATGCGTGTGGTGATGGAGGGCCGACTGGGATTGGCGGGGTCGGTGAAGACTTTCGCTGCTCTGGCGGAGGAGACGGGGGTATCGCCGTGGATCGTGTCGCGCGATGCGAGGGTGGGGACGCGGTTGCTGCGGGAACACCACCTGGCAGCGAAAGCCACGGAAGAGAACCCTTCTCCGGATTCGGCTCCGGTGACGTTGCGGCATCTGGCCCAGGTCCTGCAGCCTCCGAAGGAGGACAGGTCGCGGACATCGACCTCGGCGAGGCCGGAACACCGCTCGGGGCGACCTTCGAGGGACGTGCGGGGGGTGTCGCGGTGATTCAGGCCCTTATCCTGTGGGCATGTCAGTGGCAGAGCGGCTCCGTGAGGCGAGGCTGGCCGCGGGCCTTACCCAGGCGCAGCTGGCCCAGCGGATTGGTGTTGCTGACGGCACGAGGGTCGCGGCGTGGGAGCACGGACGCTCAACGCCTCATCCGGCGACCTGGGCCGCGGTGTGTTCACTGCTTGGGATCGACGTGGAGGAGGCGGGGGTGGTGACCCTGCGTTCTCTTAGACTGCGGCGAGGGTTGACTCCTGACGACGTGGCTGCGGAGCTGGGGGTTGCTGCTGGCACGGTGCGGCGGTGGGAGTCGGGGGCTCACAGGCCGCGGGCGAAGCACGCGGATCGGCTGGCGGAGCTCTACGGAGTCCCCACCCTCCCATAAGTGACCAAAAGTCACTAGTGATAGAAATACGTATCGGTTAGGTTTGCGCCATGGGACCACTGTGCCCGGGTTGATAGAGAGTGTGACCATGACTATGGCTCCAACAGGAGACGAACCAACCACCGCGAGGCCGCCGATCGTGGCGGCGCCGGCCGCCAGGACGCAGCGGCGGCCGTTGTTCGCGGTGTTAGCGGGGCTGCTGATCCTGCTCGGCGCGGCCGGGGGAGCATTGGTGTTCTGGTCGACCGGCTCCACCGTGGAGGCGGTCGCGGCCCGCGTCCCCGTGGCCCGGGGTGAGGTGATGACGGCGGAGATGTTCACCACCGTTCAGATCGCCCCCAACCAGCAGCTGAGTTACCTGGACGCCGACGAGCTGCCCGCCCTGTTGGGGAAACGCGCCGCCCATGATGTGGCGGCCGGGTCGCTGGTTGGCCCCACCGCCGGTGTCGAGGCCATGGTCCCGTCGTCGGGTCGCACAGTCGTCGGATTGTCTCTTCCGCCTGGTGCGGAGCCGGCGGTCCCGTTGCAGGTCGGGGACCGGGTCCGGGTGATCCTCACCGAACCGGCTTATGCCTGTGCGGCGGGGGAGTCCGGCACCATCGACACCCCTGAGGGCGCCATCGCCGCGCAGTGCACCGTCAACGTGGTGATCCCGGCCGTGGTGGTGGCCACCGCCCGCGATGAGGCCTCCGGCCAGGTCTCCGTCTCGGTGGACGTCGCCGAGGATGATGCACCGCGTACGGCGGCCGCTGCCGCTTTGGGTCGCGCGGCCCTGGTCCTCGACAGCCGGGACGCCTGACCAATGGCCGTTTACGCGCTCACCTCTGCCGCGGGTTCCCCTGGGGTGACCACCACCGCGCTGGGTCTGGCGTTGGAGTGGCCGAACCAGGTGCTGCTGGTCGACGCCGACCCCGTGGGCGGGTCGGCGATCCTGGCCGGCTACTACCGCGGCACCGTCGGGCATCCCGGCACCCTGGTCGAACTCTGGTCCGCCCACCGCCAAGGCGGGCTCGAGGACGCGGTCCGCGAGTTGCCGCTGCGGCTGTCGGAGACCGCCTCCCTGATCCCCGGCCCCGCCGGCGCCGCCCAGGCCGGCGGCCTGGTGGATCTGTGGCCGGCGCTGGCCGCGCAACTCAGGGTGCTGTCTCAGTTTGGCGTTGACGTCCTGATCGATCTGGGGCGTCTCGGTCACACGCATTTCGCGACCCCCCTGGCCAGGGCCGCCGACGAGCTCCTGCTGGTCATGCGTAGCGATCTGCCGTCGGTCGCGGCCGTCTCAGCCGCAGAGGTGCCTTCGGAGGCCCCGGTCCGCGGGCTGCTGATCGGCCCCAACCGGCCCTACACCGCCCACGCTGTGGCGTCGGTGATCAAACGCGAGATCGGCGTGACGTTGCCGTGGGCGCCGGAGGAGGCCGAGGTCCTCAGCCACGGCCAGCCCGAGCCGAAGCGTGGCCTCAAGCTCCGCAAGGCGCTGCGGCAGGCCGGCGAGGAGCTCCACACCACATCCATCACCGCCCTGGGGGTTTCAGCATGAGCGACGCACTGCAGGCCGCTGCCGAGATCGACCCGGCCACGCTGGCCCTGTTCACCCAACCGGCACCGCCGGCGGGCCGTACCCGTGGCAGCTTCCGGATGCTCACCGCGGAGGAGCCACGTCGCCAAGCCGCACGACACGAGCCCGCAACGCCGCCGGAGCTGGCGCGGCCGGTGCTGACGCCTAGGGTGCAGCGTCGCCTGGCGGGGGAGATCGACTGGGATCTGGTCGACACGCTCCGCGAACGGGTCTCGACGGAACTCTCGGAGCGCGACCCCGACCCCTCGACGCGCGAGGACATCGGCCGCGAGATCATCGCCGCGGTCCTGGAGGAGGAATCCCGCGCCTCCACCGTCCGCGGCCAACTCACCTGGACCCTCGACCACCAGGACCAACTCGCCCAAGCCCTGTTCGATGCCGTCTTCCGCCTCGGCCGGCTGCAGCCCTATCTGGACGATGACGCGGTGGAGAATGTGATCATCTCCGGCTTCGACAACGTGCTGGTGGAGAACAGCGACGGCGAGCTGGTCCCCGCGCCGCCGGTCGCGTCGAGCGATGAGCAGCTGATCGAGTACCTGACGTTCATGGCCGCCCACCAGCCGAAGCCGCGGGAGTTCTCCGAGGCGGCGACGAAGCTGCACCTGGCGCTGCCGAACCGGGCGAGGCTGTTCGCCTCGGCGTGGGTGACGTCACGGCCGACGGTGATCATCCGCCGCAACCGCCTCATCGACGCCGGCCTCCACGAACTCGTCGCCCTGGGTTCCTTGTCCTCGGTGGCGGCGTCGTTCTTGTCGGCGGTGGTGCAGGCCCGTATGTCGCTGGTGGTCTCCGGTGATCAGGGCACGGGGAAGACCACGATGCTGCGCGCGTTGGCCCACGAGTTGCCGGCACACGTGCAGATCGGCACCATCGAAACCGAGTACGAGCTGTACCTCAAAGACACCGGCGACCACCAGGTCGTCCACGAGTGGCAGGCCAACCCCGGCTCCGGGGAGATCGGTCTCAACGGCCGCCGCGCCGGCGAGTACACCGTCCGCGAGGCCCTCGAAGACTCCCTGCGAGCCAACTTGAGTTACACGATCGTCGGCGAGGTCCGCGGCTCGGAGATCGTGACCATGTTCAAGTGCATGCAGTCCGGCTCCGGCTCCATGTCCACCACGCATGCGAGGACTGCCGAGGGGGCGATCCGGAAGCTTGTCACCTGCGCGACGCAGGAGGGCGCCAACATCACCCGCGAATACGCGCTCAACGTGATCGCCGAGGACATCGACGTGATCGTCCAGCTCCAGGTCGAATCCGTCCAACAGCCTGATGGCACCTGGCGGAAACGCCGCTGGGTGTCCGAGATCATCGCCGTCGAACCCGGCGAGGACGCCAAGGGCTACGCCACCACCACCATCTTCGCCGCCGAACCGGGCAGCCACCGCGCCACCGCCCGCATCCTGCCACCGAGGTTCCGGATGCTGGAGCGGTTCGGGTTCGACCTGGCTGGCTTCAACGCCGAGCGGGGAACCCGCGCATGACTGTCCTGGCAGCATTGTCTGGTGCGTTGATCGTCGCCGGCATCCTCGGCCTGATCTACGCACTGACCCCCCACCCCGTCACCCCCGCGAAGGCGCCGCGGATCCGGCGGCGCCGCCGGCTGTCGAAGGTCCGGGTCGTCGCTCTCGCCGGGCTGGCCGCCGGCGCCCTGATCGCGGTGGTGACCGGCTGGCTCGTCGCCCTCGTCATCGCACCAGCCGCCTCGGTGATGATCTACAAGATGGTCACCGGTCGGGCGACGAACCGCATCGAGCGGCTCAACGCCCTGGCGGACTTCGCCCGCGCCCTCGGCGGCGTCCTGACCGTCGGCCGCGGCCTGGAGCAGGCGATCCTGCACGCCGCCCGCTCCGCCCCGGCCGCGCTGGCCCCCGAAATCGGCAGATTGGCTGCACGGGTCCGCGCGAACGTCGCCACCGCCACCGCGCTGCGCCTGTTTGCTGATGAGTTGGATGATGCGACCGGGGACCTGTTCGCCGCCACCCTGATCCTGGCCGCGGAACGCCGCGGCCCCGGTGTCGCGTCCGCGATGCAGGGCCTGGCCGAATCCATCGACGAGGACGTCAAGGCCCGCCGCCAGGTCGAAACCGAGCAGCAGAAGGCCCGCACCGCCGCCCGCATGATCACCATCATCTCCGCACTGCTGCTCGGGGGCCTGTTCCTGGCCGGCAGCTACGTCGAGCCCTACCGCACCCCCCTGGGGCAGGTCCTGCTGACCGTGTTCATGTCCCTGTACCTGGCCGCGTTGGTGTGGATGGGCCGCATCTCCGCCACCAAACCCCTGCCACGCTTCATCGGCACCGCCATCACCGCACAACCCGCCACCGACATCGTCGCCGCGAGGCAGGGTGGTGTGCGATGACCGCGCTGCAGCTGGCCATGCTCTCGGGCGCCACGATCACCGCCGGCCTCGTCCTGCTGGTGGCCGGCCTCGTGCCGGCCCCGACCAATCTGAAGGACGCCATCGGCCGCCTGCAACCTCGCATCACCCTCGACACCCCCACCGGGCCGAGCGTGGATTCGGAGGTGCGGCTCGGCCGGTGGGCCGAACGCCACCTTCCCGCGGTCATCTGGGGCGCAGCACCGGAGAAGGATCTCGCGCTCCTGGGTCGCACGAAGGCCGCGTTCTACGGCTCCAAACTGATCTCCGGCGTCCTCGGCCTCCTCGTCGTGCCCGTGATCAGCGCCGCCACGATGATGCTCAGGCTCCCGATCCCTGTCGCGGTTCCCGTCCTCGGCTCGATCGGGTTCGCGGCGATCATGTGGTTCCTGCCCAACAACGAGCTCCGCGACCAAGCCCGGAAGGCCCGCGACGAGTTCAGCTACGCCCTGGTGGCGTTCGTGGAAATGGTGGCCCTCGAGCGGCTCTCCGGCGCCACCGTTCCCGAAGCCTTGCTCCGCGCCGCCGACACCGGCGACTCCTGGGTGTTCCAACGCCTGGCCACCGTGCTGCGCCGCACCCAGTACACCGGCCAGAACCCGTGGGACGCGCTGGCAGACATGGGCCACCACTACGACCTGCCCGATCTGGTCGACCTGGCCGACATCATGCGCCTGGCCGGCGCCGACGGCACCCGCATCTACTCCTCACTACGCGCCCGCGGCGCCGCCATGCGCAACGCCACCCTCAACCAACAAATCAGCCGCGCCAACGCCGACGGGGAACGCATCGCCATCCCCGTCACCCTGCTCGTCCTCGTCCTGGCGATCACCCTGGTCGTCCCCGCAGTCCTCCGCATGATCTAACCCGAAAGGAAACACCGCCATGCTTGCCCTCTACAGCTACCTCACCGCCACCCTCCACACCCGTGTCCGGGTGCGGGATCAGCGGGGTCTGTCCCAGTCCACCGAGAACGCGATCCTCCTCGCAGGGGCCGTTGGGATCGCCGTCCTGATCATCTCCGCGATCACCGCATATGTGCAGGCCAACCTCCCCTCCTGACCAGGACCAACGGGGCCTCAGCTCCTCCGTCCTGGCCACCATCCTCTTCCCGCTCGTCCTCAGCTCCCTGTGGCTGACGATGCAGTGGGCCATGCTCACCTGGGCACAAGCAACAGCACAGGCAGCAGCACAAGACGGAGCCAGAGCCGCAGCAGCCCTCAACGCCACCGGAACACACGGTCAGGCCACAGCCACCCGAGCCGCCGACAACGGATCCATCGACAACCTCCACGTCACCGCCCAACGCGCCGCCCGACTCACCACAGTCACCATCACCGGCACAGCCCTACAAGTCATCCCCGGCTTCCCCGTCACCATCCAGGTCACGGCCACCTCACCCACCCAACGACTCACCCCATCCTGACGGAGACGAAGAGATGACGATCACACGACTCGCACCCGCAGCACTGGCCGCACTACTCCTCCTCGGCGCCTGCACCCCAGACCCCGCCGAGACCCCCACGCCTGTCCCGAGTGCTTCAACTGCGTCCCCGTCACCCACGCCCTCGTCGGCACCTTCGCCGAGCGCGTCGCCGACCCCGACCAGCACCCTGTCACCTGAACAGGAGGCGGCCCAGGCGGGGGCGGTGGAGTACTTCCGGGCGGTCAACGCCGTCCGTAGCGATCCCGACGCAGACTTCCAGCAGGTAGCCAACGCCACCACCGGAACCCATACCTCGGCCGAGGCGCAGCTCATCGGCGAGTACCGCAGCCAGGGCGTTGTCCAGACCGGCGAGAACGTCTACACCTACAAGGGCGTCGGGCCCGTCGTGGAGGCCGGGGGAGTGCGCTCGGTCGAGGTCCGTGTCTGCAGCGACAGCCGAGGCAGCGACATGGTCGACGCCAACGGCAACTCCGTCCTCGACCCTGCCCGGCTCCGTTTCGTCGACTTCAGGCTGGACATGGTCCAGGTGGGCAACAGTTGGCGAGTGAACGGCGGCCAGAGCGAGGCGGTCGAATCATGCTGAAGCGCCTCTACCCAATGGTGATGCTCGCCGCCCTACTCGTCGGCGTAGCAGTCCCCACGGCCTCAGCTGAAGGCACCGGCGGTGCCTTCCTCAACGAGCACACCATCATCGTGAGTGTCCAGGTCCCCGGCTCATCGGGGGGTGGTGGCCGCGGGCAGGGGAGTGCTGGTGGCGGCGGTTCGGCCCCGTCGGGTTGCTACACCGGTGGCGGTGCGGAGTTGCCCTGCACCCAGTGGGGACTGGTCTGGCGGCCCGACCTCGAGTGCTACGCCCGCGTCAAGCCATACCAGCCTCCGTTGACTGACCCAGTGTGGGAGGGCAACACGACCGGGACGATCATCGAGTGCCGGATCGGCACTGAGGGTGGGTGGAGCAACACCTGGGACCTGTGGGCGGCGTCGGCGCAGTTGGCTGCTCCGCCGGATCCAGCGGTCCTCGCGCAGAGGGCGGTGGAGCGGATGCAGCTCGAAGCGATCAGGATGGGCACCTTCCCCGAACAGGCCGAACGAGCCCCCCGGGATCTCGGCTACGTCGGGTGGAACTCGTGGATGTGGGTGTCGAACCCGTCGCCGTCGACGTGGGGCCCGATCACCCGATCCGTGTCTGAGGCCGGCTACACCGTCACCGCCACCGGCCAGGTCGACAAGGTCGTGTGGGACATGGGCGACGGCACCACCATCACCTGCGGCCAAGGCAAGCCCTGGCGCTCCATCTGGGTCCACAACGAGCCCTCCCCCGACTGCGGCCACATGTACGCCAAGGACGGCGAGTACACGATCACCGCCACCTCCCACTGGGTGGTCAACTGGTCCGGCATCGGCCAGAGCGGCACCATCACCACGCAGCTGACCGACACCGCCACCCTGCGGATCGCCGAAGTCCAGGTCGTCAACGTCGTCACCCCCGAAAGCTGACGACGATGAGGCGTGATGGGGAACGGGGGATGATGGTGGCCGTCGAAACCGCCATCATCCTGCCCGTCCTGCTGGCCATGGTCGGTCTGCTGGTCGTGCTGGCCACAGGAGCATTGGCGCAGATGACGGTGAACTCCGCCGCCTCCCAGGCCGCCCGCGCCGCCTCCCTCGAACGCGACACCGCAACCGCCACCGCCACCGCACGCCAGGTGGCCGCCTCCACCTTGACCGAGTCCGGCACCACCTGCCGCACCTCCAACGTCGCCGTGAACGCCGCCGGCCTCCGCGCCCCCCTCGGCACGCCGGCCGTCGTGTCGGTGACCGTGACCTGCACCGTCGACCTCCAGGTCGGCCTGCCCGGCTTCCCCGCCACCCGCACCCTCACCGCCACGAAGACCTCACCGGTCGACACCTACCGGAGCAGACGATGAACCCCCGTCACGCGCTGACCCGCCCCGGTCGGGGTTCTACTGGGCATGGGAAGCAGCGTGGGGAGCGGGGAATGGTGTCGGTGTGGGTGTCGGTGGCTTTGGTGGCGTTCATCGTGACCATCGGCATCGGGATCGACTTCGCCGGCCACGCCGGCGCCGCCCAGCACGCGCGCGCCGTCGCCGACGAAGCAGCACGCGCCGGCGGACAACACCTGACCCTCGACTCCGGCCGGGCCCGCCCCGATGTGCACACCGCCATCGCGGCCGCCAACACCTACGTCGCCGCCTCCCCCTACACCGGCTCCACGGCGATCCGCGGCGGCGACACGATCACCGTCACCGTGCGAGGGTCCTACGACTGCCAGTTCCTCTCCATCATCGGCATCACCACCCTGCGCGTCGAAGAAACCGGAACCGCGACCGTGAAATCCGTCCTCGGAGGAACCGAACAATGACCCGCACCCTCCGCACCCTCCGCACCCTCCGCAGCCTCGCCGCCATCCTCGCCATCGCCGGCATCGTCGCCGGCGCCCCCTGGCTGCTGATCCAACTCGGCCAACTCCCCGGCTTCCTCCCGAGCTGGGATCGCCTCGCGGGGATGCTGCTTGCCCCCGACTCCGGCCGCTTCCTGCTGGTCCTGGTCTGGGCCGCCGCCTGCGTCCTGTGGGCCTGGCTCACCATCCTCATCCTCATTGAGGCTGTGGCGTTGCTGCGCGGGGTGAAAGCGCCGCGTCTGCCGGCCGCGTCGATGCCGCAAGGCCTGGCCCGGGCCCTGGTCGTCGCGGCCGCCGCCGCGTTCATCGCCACCCCCCTAAACGCCGGCGCAGCCCAACCAGACACCCCCACAGTCGCCGTCCCGGCGCCGGCTGCGGTGCCGGCGGCGGTGGCGCTGCCCAGCCAGGACCCCCGCCCCACACCCCCACCCGACGTGGCCCCGGCAGAGTCGGTCACGGTCGAGGAGGGCGACACCCTGTGGGATCTCGCCGAGGAGCACCTCGGCGACCCTGGTCGGTGGCCCGAGCTCTACGACGCCAACAAAGGCCACCCGCAGCCCACCGGGCACGTCCTTCAGGACCCCGACCAGATCGACGTCGGCTGGACCCTCACCCTCCCCGGCCAACCAGCCCGAGCAGCTGCAGCCGAACCACCGCTCGAGACCGAGCCCGAGACGACTCCTCGCCGCGAAGCCGCCATCGCACTGCTCCCCGCCGAAGACACCGCCCCCGTTGAGTCGCCGCCCGCCGCCACCCCGTCGACAGCACCTTCGGTCTCCACCTCCGCCACGCCGTCCGCCGCCACGCCTACGGCGATCTCCTCTGAGGCGACGGTGACCCCGCTCCGCGCAGAAGCCACCGCCGTGGACATCGCCGACAGGGTCGAAGCCCCGATGTATGCGTGGGAGGTCGCAGGGCTCCTCGGCGCCGGCACGTTCCTCGGCGTCGGGATCTCCACCCTGCTCGCCGCAGCGCGGAGGGAACAGTTCCGCACCCGCCGACCGGGGAGGATGATCGCCACCCCCGACCCGGTGGTGGCCCCGATCGAGCAGACCGCGCAGCTGGCCACGAGCCTCTCAGGCCTCCTGGTGGCCCGCCTCGACCAGGTGCTGCGCCGCCTCGACCCCCACACCACCCTCACCGCAGCCGTCGTCGCCCGCGACGCTTCGATCGTCGTGCACACCCCCGACCAGCTCCCCGCCCCCTGGATCCACGACCGGGACGGGTGGCTGCTGCCCAACACCGCCCCCGTGGAGACGGTCGGGGACCTGGTCCCGGACCGGCCGTGCCCCTGGCCGCTGCTGGCCACCATCGGCGCCGACACCTCCGACCGGGTCGTGCTCCTCAACCTCGAACACGCCGGCCTCGTCACGGTGTCCGGGGATCCGGTGATGAGCGCCGACTTCACCCGCTACCTCGCCGCCGAACTCGCCATCAACCCGTGGTCTGACAGGGTCCGGATCGCCTGCGCGGGTCCCGCCACCCAGGTCATCGGCATGTCCCCCGAACGCCTCGACGCCGACCTCGACGAGATCCTCACCATCGCCACCACCAACGCTGAACGCGCCGCAGACAACGCGGTGTCCGCCTCTGAGGCCCGCGCCGTGCAGGCCGGCGACGAAACCTGGCCGGCGGCCGCCGTCATCACCGGCAAGCCATCAGAGGATCTCGAGGAGCTCGCCGCGCTCATCACGAACCACCCCCACCAGACCGGCACCGCCCTCCTCACCCTCACACCCAGTGGAGGGGACCTGGCGCTAACACCAGCCGGACGCATCCGCGGTTTCGGGTTCGAGCTCACAGCTGTCGGGCTCACCGAAGACGAAGCGGCCGGCTGCGCCGACCTCCTCGCCGCCGCCACCCGCCCCGACACCCACCCGGCGCCGGCCGATCAGCTCGTCGACGTCACCGGCAACCTACTCCCCGAGCATCGCGCTGACCGCGACAACGACGACACCGACACGGTCGAGTCGGTACTCCCCGAACCCGACCAGGACTACATCGAAGCCGCCGCCGTCACCGCCGATGACCTGATCACGGTGGCACCAAGGGTGCCCGAGCCGGTCGCCGAGGCGCTGCAGGAGCGGGATCCGGACCTTGATGCGCAGGTGCGGGCCTGGTTCTCGCCGCGCTGCCCCTACCCCCGCCTGTCCCTCCTCGGTCCCGTGACCGCTCGCTGCCACGGCAAGCCGCTGGCCAAGCAGAAGGCCTACTACACCGAAGCCCTGGCCTACCTCGCCCTCCACCCGCACGGGGTGACCGGAGACCAGGTCGCCGCAGCCCTCGGCGTCACCGTCGAACGGGCCCGCACCGTCATCTCCACCCTGCGCCTGTGGGTCGGCACCAACCCCGCCACGGGCACCCCCCACCTCCCCGACGCCAAGAGCTCCCCACAGGCCAAAGCCAGGGGAGTAGGTCTCTACCTCGTCGAAGACCTCCTCGTCGACGCCGACCTCTTCCGCCGCCTCCGAGCCCGCGGCCTCGCCCGCGGCCGAAATGGCATCGCAGACCTCGAAACCGCGCTGCAGCTGGTCACAGGCCGACCGTTCGACCAGCTCCGCGCCGCTGGCTGGACCTGGCTCATCGACGGCGACCGCGTCGACCACCACATGATCTGCGCCGTCACCGACGTCGCCCACATCCTCGTCACACACCACCTCCAGTCAGGTGACCTCGACGCCGGGAAACACGCCGCCACCATCGCCCTGACAGCAGACCCCGACTCCGAAACCGCACGCCTCGATCTCGCCGGCATCATGGTCCTAGACGGCCACACCGGCTCCGCGCGCCAAATCCTCGCCGACGCCCTCGGCGACAACGCCGAGCTTGATCTGAGCGAGCGTGCCACCGGCATCCTCAACGGCAAAGACTGGCTGAAAACCGGGTGAGAGATCCGAGGAGGGTGCTCGTCACAGACGGTGGTTCGGCAAACTGGCCGCCGGGCAGGTCACTCCCATGCCCTGCGGGCGGGGTCAGCCTCCGCTAGTCACGATTCTGGAGGTAGGTCACCATGGCGTTCCAGTTGGGGAACTCCGGCGTGCCGAGTGCGATGATCTGGCGCCCGTTCCCGCTCGTCCTCAGCTCCCTGTGGCTCTTCGGTGCGACGACGAGCAGGTCCCAGCCTTGGAGCTTGCTTCTGGACCAGTTCATCATGAGCTGGTCTGGCCACAGGCCCTCATCTGAGCCGAAATACTGCACATACCAGCGCCAGAACGTTGGCGCGTGGCCGTCGAGTGGCATCCCTTCGGGGGCCAACAGGACGACGTTGTAGTCGAGATGATGCAGTTCGGACACAGCTTCCCAGGCGCCTGGGAGCAGGCCCGGAACTTCGTCTCTCGATTCTGGAGACCAGACGGAGAAGGATGCATCTGCGAGTGCTTCGGTGGATATGTAGAGGTTCTCCAGCCGTCCGGCCCGGTTGAGTCGAGCGGCGCGATGCTCGTCCCGCTGCTTAGCAAGAGTCTGTTCGAGTGCGTGCTCTTTGACCCGGATCTGCTCCTCGACTTTCGCCTGTTGTTCGTAGCGAGCCAGGTCGTCCAGGGATAGCGCTTCCAGTTCTAGGCGGAAGCGACGTGAACTCTTGACCTGCAACGCGGCGTCCGCGAGAAGCAATTCGGGGGGCTCCCCGTCGTAATCCCAGTCCCAGTCCGAGTCGCGATGCTCATGGGTGTAGGTGGTGCGCAGCTTCTGTCGCAGCGACCCGATCTGGCTTCTCCATTTGTGCCTCAAGGGGGTAGGGAGTTCTGCGAGCAGATCGTCGAACGCTGCGAGTTCGTCCCTGAAGAGCTGTTCGACCAGTTGGGGCACGCCAACCGATGCCGTGTCGAGCGTCACCTGGTCGTACCCCGTGGGGTCGTTGGGCTCGTCGAGGTTGATCAGTTTCGTGTTGGCGCCGTTGGCGCGGGCCCTAGCCGCAAGACCCGCTGCGGGAGACACTGTGCCTGAGGTGCCGACCACGACGAACAGTTCGCATTGGTCGGCGGCCTTCTGGATTTCTTCCCACCGGTACACGGGCTCCCCGAACCAGACGATGTCGGGTCGAAGTGCCTGCCTTCCGCATGTTGGGCAGGGTGGGTTGTCAGCGAGGTCTGCTGTCCAGCGATGGCGGGTGCCGCAATCGGTACACCAGGCGTTGTTCAGTTCACCGTGCATGTGAATGACGTTGGTGGAGCCCGAGCGTTCATGCAGGTCGTCCACGTTCTGGGTGATGATCAGGACGTTGTTTCCTTCGATCTCCTCTAGGAGGGAGAGTGCACGATGTGCGGCGTTGGGTTCTGCTGCGAGCGCGGCCCGCCGCCGGATGTCGTAGAAGTGGTGGACGAGTTCCGGGTTGTTGGCGAATCCGTGGGGGGAGGCGACCTCCTCGATGCGGTGGTTCCGCCAGAGCCCGTTGGTGTCTCTGAAGGTCGAGAGGCCTGACTCTGCCGAGATCCCGGCTCCGGTGAGCAGGACGATCGCGGGCGCCGCTCGCTGTCCTTCTCGGGACTGGCTGTGTCGGGTTGGGTGAAGGGTCGGGGTCTTGTCGGTATCCGGAGAGCGCTTCTCCATGCGATGAGTTCCTTGTCCTTCTGTGGGAGCGGGATCTGGGTGCTCCCATGTGCGGGCTGGGTGGGCGCCCTCTTCGATGAGGTGTGTTGGGTGGGCTGCACCGTCAAGGTAGTGACTTCCGCCACTCGTCGTCGGGAAGGCGGTACGGGTCGGTGTGGAGGGCGCGCCGCTACCCAACGCCGTGCCGGGCTCAGGATCGGTGAGGCTGTGTTCTGGCTTCACTACACTCAGGGTGTCGACGGGCCCGAGTCGTAGATAGCGGGCGAGCTCGGCGATGGAGCCGCCGACGCGCGGTAGTGCATCGAGGATCTCGAAGCTGTGTGGATCCTCGATGCCGCCGAGGTCTGCGGCGGCCGCCAGGAGTTCGATGGCTTCGATCAAGGTTGCGAAGGTCAGATGGACGCGGCCGGCCTCGTCGAGCACTACGCGAGGCACACCGTCTCTACTGATCAGCCAGAGCGGCTCGTGCCACACCGATCCCTCGCCCCAAGAGATGCCCGAGATTTGGTCGACGTACCACCCGACGGTGGTCGCGAGCGACGGGAAGTCTTTGGTCAGGCTGAACGCTGAGAAGGTTGCATCGGCGTCATCATCGGTCTCGAGCAGCAGCTTCGCGGGACGAGCGGACCAGGAGTTCTCGGTGTCGTCCTGCAGGTGCGCGATCAGCTCGTAGATCGCTGCCTTCTCTGTCAGTTGCTCTCTTTCAGCAGGTGCGCCCCAGCACTCGAGCCAGTCCGTGACTCCAAGTAGTCTCGCGCTTCCTGACTCGGTGACGTCGTCCCAGTCGATCTCACGAATCGGCGCAGACCGAGGTTCCCATGTGGGTCCCTGATCGTCGTCGAAATGGAGGGCCGCCCCGTGAGGGCCGTCGTGGACGACTAGGTGGCCTCCGTCGCCTGGGTCGACCCAAGAGATGTCCAGCCATGGGCGGGAGCCGACGATGTGACTGGCGACATGCCACGCCTGGCGAACGGTCTGGCGATTCACGTTGGGTTACCGTCGTCGTTGTGTGCCTCGGCCCACCTACGGAGTTGCGTGACGGGGGGTCGAATGATGTCTCCGTGGGAACGGTAGACCCAGTGCCTGGGCATTTGGCCTTCAGGGCCGCGATACCCGCGGTAGTACACACCCCAGGCCGTGCCCTCGCAGATGAGTTCCTCACGGAAATCGGGGTGCCAAGCGCTGAGAGAGCCGTTGTCCTCGAGCCGGGCGACGATCTTGGCGATCTCGAGATCGCCCGAGGGCTCTGTACTCGACCACCGTGACGCCTCCACGTAGACCTCGAAGCGGCCGTGGGGGTCGCTCAGATCGTCGTCGCGGACGATCCCGAACAGTCGCCAGTCTGTTCCCTGCGACTCGACCCGGGTGAGGGTTACGGTACGACGGTCGAAATCGTATTCAGAGACCCAGGTGCCGACACCGCATCCGGCGGAGCCAGTCTCATCTCTGTCGGCCTGCGTGGCACGGTCAAGCCCCATCGGAGGGTCCTGCGCTTGCGAGGTGTCAGCGGTCTGCGGCCCTGCGTCGGTCCACTCTGCGTTGCGCGGTCCTCTCCGTCGCCATCCGGAGAAGGCGGCCTCGGCCTCCGCTCTGGTGAAGAGATGCACTCCCGTCCTGCCGGGGAGTGTCATGGCCGGCACGATCTTCCCGGCGGCCAGCCACCGCATCACGGTCTTGCGGCCGACCCCGTGAGTGTCGACGATCTCGCTGATTGAGATGAGGTCTGGGGCCGGTGGCCGGCTGTCTTCTTCGAGGGAGAGTAGCGCAGGGTCGTTGTCAGCCTGGTTGAACTCCCGCCAGTGAAACTGCTTGTCCGCCGGAATCAACCCATTCGACCCGGCCACGACCAGCCCGTTGTCCTTTCGCGCCAAGAAGCCCACGTGCTGCCCTCCGGCAAGCATGGCAACCTGGGATGCGGTCGCCCAAGGAGTCACGCGAAGCTGGTCTCGGCCGCAAATGACGTCGAGGTCATCGTCGGAACCTTCGCGGGTCGGGAACACTCCCGTGGGCACGGCGTCGGGGCCGTCCGCTTCGATCTCGAACGAGGCGCGCGCCGAACCGCCACCCCCGTAACCATCGAAGTGGATGGCCAGAAACCTCATCGTGACTCACTCCCCAGCGCAACGATGGCGAGAGGGGCGTGTGCCGGCTCTGCTCGTGCCCATCTAGTATCGCCTCCGTGTCGCGCACCCGATCCCTGCGTGGCTCATTGGCACCGTCCACGGCATTGCGGCCCCGCCGCCGGGCTGCTTCTCACAGGCTGGCCTTGACATTGAGGAACCTTTTTCGTGCTGTGGACTGTGACGGCGCTGACCGCGCTTGTGGCCCGGTGCGAGAGGCGGGCTAGACGCTGGCGATGTACGAGATGTGCCCCGTGATCTGCACTGCCTGACCGAAGGAGTCGTGAGCGGAGATGTCCATCGGTCTGCCGACGCTCATGCCGCCTAGATCCTGGGCCAACTTCAGGAGCTGTGGATACGCCGGGACACCGAAGTCGTCGTCGTCTCGCGGCATGATTGTCACCATGGCGGTCTCGCGGAGGTCGAAGACGTAGGTCACCCCCGATGCCTGGACTAACCACTGTCCGACGCACTGCCCGCAGAAGCCGACTACCCCTGTGTGTTCACAGACGGCGCCTGCTCCCCTTTGGGGTGAGCTGGATGTCTGCCGCCGGGCATGGTCATTGCGACGGTTGTTCACGTCGACGGCCTTTCGGTTGTCGTCGGCTTCGCATGGAGCCCCCCGCTCACGGGAGCGCTGGCTGGCGGGAGGGCCTGGTTCGAAGGACTAGGCGCGAGCCTGGCGGGGTCGGTTGCGATCAGCTGGGCCGACACGCGGACGTCGGTTCCCTGCGGGAAGTAGGCCCGGCGCCGCCTTTCCAGGGACAACAGGTACCACCACGGCGGCCTGGCGGCTCCCTTGTTCCGGTTGTGTTGGCCGCACAGTGCCTGGCCGTTGCTGGGGACAGTGGGTCCACCGCGTGACCAGGGGTACACGTGGTCGGCCTCTGTCGCGGCGGCGCTGCACCGCCCCCAAACCAAGAAGGCGGCGCCTTCACACCTATGGCCCGCGCGTGACATCACAACTCGCCGCGAAGCATGCTTAAACCCGCGCCGATCGTCCCTGCGTTGGAAGAAGCGGGGGCCTCTTCCCGGCAACGGGCAGCTCACCACCAGCATCAAGACCGTGATCGCAGCGAAGTGCGGCAGTAGTGGGATGAACACCGTGAGCGCTGTCGCGAGCACCGTCTCCCACTCCACGTCCGACACCCCCTCAAGGTCAATTGCGTGACACACTAACCGGCCAGTTGGTCTTCCGCCTGTAGAGGTCGACGTATCGGCCAAGCCCTCGGCGGGACGCCAACGTCGAGCATGATGGGTGCCGTGTCCCCTTCCACTCCTCCCAGCCATATGAACCTTCCCCTCAACGCCGGGATGACGTTGACCGTGTTGATCGATGACGCTCCGACGGCTCACGTTGCACTTCCTTTGGGGCGATACATCGTGGGGCGCCACGCCGACTCATGCGTCCTGCTCGACGAAGCGTGGGTCTCGCGGACACAGGCAGAGATCCTGGTGCTCGAGACCGGGTGGGTCGTGACCAACGGGTTCCGCACCCGCATGAAGGCTGAGTCCAACCTGATCAAGGCCGAGGCCGGGATGGGGGGCGCCGTGTGGGTCCCGACCAGGGGCACCATGAGGCTGTGGTGGCCGGAGCTGCCCCACGAACTGGTCCTACAGGTCAACGCGCCGGTGGAACAAGCTGCCGCTCTTCCACTTCGGCCAGGGGTTCGCGTACCCAAACTGGCCGGCGTGGGCACCGTGATGCCGCAGCGCGTCCGGCCGGTGCAGGGAGCCGGCCTCCAGGCGCGCCTTCGTGAGCGTCTCCAGGGGCTCGATGGGGAGCCGGCGCCAGGCGATCAACTCGCCGAGCGGCCGTTCGAGCTGTTTCAGAAGCAGCGGTTGGCTGTGCTGTTTCGCCACGAGATCCTCGGAAACGCCCGCCCGAGGAACCTGTACGCGGTGGCCGCCACCTCTCTGGGGGTGTCGCAGGCGTCTCTGAAGCAGCTGGTCCATCGGACGTTGCAGCGTTTGAACAGCGGCAGGGCGGTCCCCTTGGTCAGCGTCCATGCCCTCGGGCACTACCTGGTCCACACCGCCGAAGAACTGACCGCAGACGATCTCCCCGACAGTGACTCCGCGTTACCCAGGTAACGCCGAAACTGGGCCTTGACAAGGTAGAAGAGCAGACTGGAGGTATCGGTTCACCACCTGATCGGGAGCACCTCATGGACACCTTCACCACCGCCAACGCCACCTACATCGACCCCCGTCTCGCGGTCGGCGGTGACCTCGATGAGATCAGCCGCCATCGTGCTCGTGCTCAGCTCGACGAGCTCGTCGGTCACGGCATCACGCACATCCTCGACCTGCGCATCGAGTACAGCGACGAGGAGCTGGTGGCGGACCTCGCCCCGAGCATCTCCTACCTGCATCTGGGTGTCGACGACGCAGGCCAGAGACTGCCGGGGGAGTGGTTCGACGCTGGCGTCCGGTGGCTGAATGAGGCAATGGCCCATCCCGACACCAAGGCTCTCGTGCACTGCCACATGGGGATCAACCGCGCCCCCTCGATGGCGTTCGCCTACCTGCTCAACCAAAGCCGCGGCGTCCGGGACGCGCTCGACACCATCCGTCGCGCGCGCAGTATTGCTGTGATCGATTACGCCGCCGACGCGCTCGACTGGCACCACACGCGCACCGGGGCCTCCGCTTCACGCCGCGCCAGCGACCAGGCCGCACTCGACGCGTGGCGCGCCGACAATCTGATCGACATGGAGCAGACCATTCGCGGTGTCCGGGGCGATGAAGTGCGCCGGTCGACCTCGGCCGAGCTTGCCCGGATGTTCACCAAGTTCGGCAACGACGACCAGGCCGACGGGTATCGGACATGGCTGTTCCAGATGAACAAGGACTATGCCGAGGACGCGCGCGCCGACGCCGAGGCCGGAGTTGACAGGTGGATCATGCCCATCGGCCGGCACGAGGATCAGGTGCTGCCCGGCGACCTGGTGCTGCTCTGGGAAATGGGCCCCAAGGCCACGGCCGGCCTGTTTGGGTGCGGCCTCGTTTACGAGGTGGGCGTCGATGCCCTCCGACCGCGCGACTGGGAGAACCGGACGGGACCGGAGGAATCCTCAGAGGCGGTCGAGATCGATTTCCTGGCAGTGGTGCCTGGGCTGCTGCTGACACGACCGCAACTGAAGGAGACCAAGGAGTTCTCCGACGGCTCGTTCGACCTGTTCAAAATGGCGCAACGCGCCAACCCGTTCCCGGTCGAAGGCGCACACCTTGCCCGGATGGGCGAACTGCTGGCAGTCAAGGCAGGGACAAGATCCTGAAATCACGCGGGAGACTGGTGGGCTGCAGGTATAGAGGCCTGCCACGGCGCAACGGTGCGGAACGTCCTCATGTCGCTCCTTCGAGGAGCCTCATGATCCGGAGTTGGCCGAGCGCGTTCATCAATGCCTTGGCCTGTTCCTCGGGGGTCATGGCCCACAGCTGACTGCCGCCGGGTGCAGGATCCTGCCCTTGGCTCCATGGGCCGATGTACTCCGCAGTCTCCTCCGTGAGCGCGGAACTGGCGAGTTCGCTCATCGTCAACGGGAACTCCAGTTCCGTGCCCAGCGCACCCTGGTCGCCGTGCACGATGACCTCGATGCAGCCGGGGGAGCCGTCCTGCGGGTAGGTCAGATCCACCGGTCGCCGGAACAGCAACATCAGCAGATCCTCGAGGTCCTCGACGCCATCGAGATCGAGGACGTCCAGCAACTGCTGCACGTCCGCGCACTGCCTCACGAACCTTGTATCTCCTGTCAACACCAGGTCTGCCCTTCCCTCAGATCACAGTAGACACCGTGACCAGTTGCCCGGATGGAGAAGAGGGGTGGAAAGGTTGGCCAGGTGATGTATCTCAACACCGCTGTGGCCCGCGAAATCAGCACAGAACTCGCACGCCAGGAGATGAAACCGAAGGTCCTCACGTTCTGGCTGGGGGTCAGCGACAAGAAGGCCGCGGCACTGTGCAAGGGCAACGCTGTGTGGACCATGGCCGACCTGGAAGCTGCCGCCGAAGGACTAGGCATCGATCTCTCCGAAATGGTGACGCGCTGCGCCACCCGGCTCAAGCAGGAACACCCCCACTGAAACGACCAAACACCGCCCCCCTGTCGGCCACCCAGGAAGGCCTGCCGGCTGAGGCCTCGGTGCGGACTGGGATTGGATCGAGGCGGTCACCCCCCGCAGGCGAGGATCTGTCGGTCTTCGACGCTGTCGCGCCACGCACCGACTGCTGCCATTCCGGCACTGCGACCGACCTCAGGGTCGGGGGGTCGGGAGTGGTTGACCGCACCGCGGATCGAAACCGCGCGCCGGGATCATGGTCCACGAAGGCCAACCACCTCCGCCCGCCCCAATAGTCGGCACCCTCGGCGACGACGCCGACTCCGACCCGACACCACAGCTACCCCGCGGACGCCGTGGCCGCAGCTCCGAACCACGAGAAAGTTCTAGGCCGTCGGTTACGCGCTGGCTGATGCGGGTCCGGGTTCTAAGAGCAGGACCAGCAAAAGACAAAGGGAGAAGGGGTGAGCGTGCCGTGTCGAATGCGCAGCAGCTGATTGTGACCGCGAAGAGCGGGGCGGAGGTTCGTGCCCAGTTGGTGTTCTGGACCCGCCAGTTACAACGCGCCTTGGACGCGCGCCGCCGCCTGCTGGGAGTTGCCGCCGCTGGAGTTGAAGGCCGCGCTAGAGGAGCAGCGATGACCGCCAGGTCGGAATCTGACGAGGGGACGTCGGTGGATCTCGGCACCTGGACTCCCCAGGCCCCGTCCGATAGTCCGCTGGTGGTGGCGCCGTGTTCGGTGCCGCGGCGGGTGGCGACCGGGGTTCCGGGCCGGTCCCTGCCGCGCCAGGGTGGCTGGCGCGGCGGGTCGCCACGCACCGGCGGTGTGTGTTGGTCGTCCCGGAGACTCCGGCGCTTCGCCTCGCCGGGCTTACCGCTCAGCCGCTTCCTCGGCTGCTGCACACCGCAGAGGCTCCCGTCACTGATCTTCTGGAGGACTTCTCATGATCCGTATCTCGCTGTGTTTCGAGCCCGCCCGCAAGGGTGATGGTCCGGTCCGCCCGATCGCTCCGCTCTCGGCCACGGCCGTGAGGGAGCTGACGCAGCTCCTGAACCATGAACTGAACCTGACACCGAGGTATCGCAGCTTCGCCCTCCGGGAGGATCCCCGGGTCCGGCTCCTGCTAGAGCCGATCGGACCGTCGGCGGCCCCCGACGCGCCGGTCGTCAGCCATCCACCCGAGTACGTCGACGAACTCGTCGAGACCCTGCTGACGGAGCTCCTGCCCGTCCTCTCCGCCCAGGATCCCGGTCTCCCGCTGCTCGCACCAGATCTGTGGATGCGCCGTTTCGTACCAGTCGACCCAACTCCGGACCTCGAGCCCGCCACGCTCAGAAGTGCGTCACGGCCTCGACGGTCACCGCCGGTGTAGCGCGTTGGCCGTGCAGGGCCGAGGGGGTCGACGGATGGGCGGAGACCGGGGCCCGAGCCGGCGTCGACGTCCGAGGGCTTCCGTAGGCTCGAGGTATGACCCTCACGCACGTCGCATCTGGCCGGGACTCGCCCCCCTTGTGGCGAGTTCGGGGGGACGCGGGTCGATTCGAGCCGATGGCCCATGGGTGGGATCGGTGCTTCCACACGATCCAGAGGACATGCCTGGCGTCGCCGCGAACGTCAACAGCGGCTGCGGCATCGACATATCCACGCCGCCTCCATGACATTCATCAGAAGGGAAGACATCACATGCCCACCGAGAAGAAGAGCAAGCCCCGAAAGCGTAAGACGCCGCTGCTGGCCGATGGCCGCGAGGAGATCTTCATGCCGGAGTGGCTGAAGACAGGCAGCTACAACCTGGTGCGCGTCGCAGACGAGAAGCCTCCGTCGAAGCCGTTGGCGAAATGACTCTCGCCCTCCGTGGGGCACGGGGCGGTCGGCGCAGTGCGCCATGGAGGGTTTGCGCTCGGGGGTGGGGTGGATGGTGACCGCCGCGGGCTGCTGGTGTGCGCAAGCCCGGCTATCCCCTATATAGGGCCCTATGTAGCGCCTATATAGGGCGCAGTATGGCCCCCTATATAGCGGTCGGCTCCAAGACGGATCGACAAGCTCTCGGCTCAGAGGAGGGCAGTGGCGAGCTCGGAAAGGGCGGACCGTCCAGGAGGTGTGCGCCGGTCCCGGATGGATTACTCCTGCTCTGACGAGCGGCCCGGGTCCCGTTCTGCACACCAGCACAGTGAGCTGATCTGTCATCAGGTAGCATTAGCTGTCTACGGATCGTTTCAAGGGGGGTGAGTGGGGTGGGGGCACTGACACCGGCTACGGCGCACCAGGAAGGGCTGTCTCGGAGTGGTTTGTATCGGGCTGCCCGGGATGGGCGGTACGAGCGGATCGCGCGGGGGATCTACGTGCCGGTTGATGACGCAGGCGTGGACTGGGACCTGGTCGAGGCCGCGAGGCGGCGTCCGGATGCGACGGTCTGTCTTGCCTCGGCGCTGGCCCATCATGAACTCACTGACGAGATTCCGGCCGGGTTGGATGTGGCGATCCCTCGCGGGTCGAGGATCCCTGCCGGCAGCGGTTCCATCGTGTGGCATTCCTTTGACCGTGACACGTTCGGTGTGGGACGCGAGGAGGTGCCCATTCCGGGGTCGGATCTGCGGATCGGGTTGTACTCGGCCGAGCGGTCGATCGTGGACGCGTTCCGGCTCCGCGGCGCGGTGGGCTACGAGCTGGCACGGGACGCGTTGAAGGAATGGCTGCGGCAGGGCGGGACACCGGCCCGTCTGGTGGAGCTGGCCCTCGTGTTGCCGCGTGCGAAGGCGCCGACGTTGGCGGCGTTGGAGGCGTTGACGTGAGCACGGGGGAGGAGGTGTTCCGACGTTTGCAGGCGGCGGCGCGGTCGACGGCGTCGAAGACCGGGAGCCCGGCGCCGACTCAGGAGTATCTGACCCGGCATGTCCTGGAGTCGTTCCTCGACCGGCTGACACGCAGCCGCCATGGCGATGCTTTCGTGATCAAGGGAGGGATCCTGCTGGCCTCGTACGGGTGGCGGCGAGCCACCAAGGATGTCGATGTGAACACGATCTCTGCGGATGTGACGCCAGCACATCTGGCCGAGGTGGTGCGGGACCTGGCCGCGATGGAGCTCGACGATGGGGTTGCCTTCGACGTGGGCAGCATCGAGGTGGCCGAGATCCGCGAGGAGGCTGACTATCCCGGGTTCCGGGTGCGGGTCGGGGCCAGGCTCGGGGTGTGGCACGGTGTCGCGGCGTGGGATGTCTCCACCGGGGATCCGATCGTCCCGCCACCGAGGATGGTGCGCATCGACCGTGTAGACGGGGATCCGATCGAGGTGCTCGGCTATGCAGCTGAGACCAGCATCGCGGAGAAGGGGGTGACGATCCTGGAGCGCGGGATTACGAGCACCCGCTGGCGCGACTACGTCGACATCGTCCAGCTGGATGGTCAGGGAATCAACCGCGACGATCTGCGCCTGGCCGCGGAGGCGGTGGCTGCCCACCGGGGTGTGCTCCTCCAACCGGTCAGCCGCGTGCTGGCGGGCTACGGGCAGGTTGCCCAGGCCAAGTGGGCCGCGTGGCGCCGCAAGGAACGACTCGAGGCCGTCACGGACGAGCTCCTCGACGACCAGATCGCGCGGGTGGCCGCTGTCCTCGACCCGATCTTCAGCCCTCCGAGCACCCAGGAGGATCCGTGACCGGGGGCGTGTCGCGGTGTGGGGCGTTCGGATGCATGACGCAGACACCTGATCCGCTGTGTGTTTTCCACGCGAGGAGGGTCAAGCGGGGTTTGGGGCTGCCGACCGCGGCCGATCTGAGGGTTGGGGACCCGAGTGGTCACGGCTTCTGGGGGGTGGTGGACCGCACCGCCGATGGGGTCTTGTGTCATGAGTGTGGGCAGCGGTTCGCCAGTCTCGGTATCCATCTGGCCCGTGCCCATGAGCTCACGGTCCGGGTGTATCGGGATCGGCACGGGATCGCCGACGAGGAGTCGTTGGCGGTCGTGTCGGCGGGGCGGCCGCGGCGTCGTCCGCATCCGTGTGGCCGGTGCGGCACGATCCTGACGGTGCCGGGGAAGCTGTGTGACGACTGCCGCGCCGCGCGCCTAACCGAGCTCGAGAACCGCCAGACGGCTTTGGCGGAGCCGACACCGGCCAAGGCGCGGTGGCGGCGCCTGACCGGCGAAGAACGCGACGAGCTGTTGCGTGCGGCGCCCGAGCAAACACCGTCGTTGATCGCGTCGCTGCAGCGGAGCCGGGTCACATCGGCCGAGATCGCCGCAGTCCTGGGCCGTAGTCAGAAATGGATGGCGCGCACTCATCCCCGCCCCGACTGGGGAACCTCGAACTGAGGGACCGTAACCCGTGTTGTGCACATTGTTGTCCACCGCGGTGGGTGAAACGATCACAACGCCCCGGGGGCCCCGGGAAGTGGGCGTCGGCGCGGCTGAGAGCCCCCCGAAGCACGTGGCACCACCCCTAGCTGCATGCCTCGGTGAGTGGCTGTCCAGCGGCCTGGTGGAGTTTCGGGGGTAGGTTCATCGCCCCTAGCCAGACGCTGAATTGGGGTCGCGTACCCCTCGTGGGGCGGGTTCTGGGGGTAGGGAACGGGAGAGGTGCCCGCGGGAGGTTCATCGCGAACCAACCGCGAAAGGACACCTGCGATGAGCGTGCGCGCCGCCCTTCATCTCGACAACCTTCTTCAGGCCGCCGACGACACCTGGCCGCAGTGGACCAGGACCGAGCCGCTGCTGGCCCGGTTCGCCTCGCACCGGGAGGTCGCGCAGTGGCGGATCGATGATGTCGACTGGCAGGAGGACCGGGAGATGTTCCTCGCGTTGGGCCGGCTGACGTTGGTGGAAGAGTCAAGGGTCGCCGCGACAGCGGTGCTGGTGTTCCTGGTGCTGCCCGCCTGTGAGGCCACCGTCATGCGGCGGGCCTCCCTGACCACTGACGTGAGGCACCTGGAGGATGTGGCGGCTGGCTATCTGTGGACCGAGGTGGCGCAGTATCCGTGGGACGATCCGATGAAGGGCTGGATCCCGCAGGGGGTCGCCCGCCGGGTCGGTCGGGCGATCGACCGCGACTTCGGCTGGGGAGAGACGGCGGAGCGGATCTGGCGGGATCGGGCCACGCTGGACTTCGAAGCGGTGGAGCGCCTCAATCATCGCGGGGCCTACACGAGGCCACTGCACACCACCGACCTGTACTGGTGGGCGCTGACCGAGGCGGGGCTCAGCAGGGAAGACATGGATCTGCTGGTCGCGCTGGCGGTCACCGCCCACGAGGACGGGATCACGTCACGGTCCAGCGCGGGAATCACCGCCCGCTCCGCCTGCGTGCAGCTGGTCCAGCCCGGACAAACCGTCGACCAGCTGCAGTACCGCGCCAGGAAAGCCCTGACGGTCCTCCGCGAAGCAGCCCGCAGCACCGCCGCCTGACCCTCCGTTTTCGTCCGGCTTGCTCGCGCACACTGAGCGGCTGCACCTCTTTGACCTCCACGGTCACCGTGGGCGCCCGAATTGGTGAGGCGAGTCGGTGTTCGGCTTGTTGGAGATGATCTAGACCATGAACCCACGTCGTGCAGCGGTAGTAGCCGGAGCCATGACCGCCACTTGCGCGGTCCTCGCCGGCTGTTCGCCTGGCACTCAACCTGCCGGCAGCCCCGTCCACGTCCCCGACGATGGTGACAACCAGCGCTGCGCCGGCCTCACCCTCCACGACGCCGAGCCCATCCCCGGCGCAAAGTGGACCAAAACCCCCGACCAGATTCTTCACCGAATCGACCGGAAACGTAAACATGTCTCAACGACGGGCCACTAGCGGGAGTGGGGACCTATGGGTCTAAATATCGACCTGATCCGCTCCAGAGGTCAGTTAACGACGTAGTTTTCCAAAACCTGGTCGTGCGTCATCTCACCAGCTGCAATGGGCTCAAAGTCAGGGCGCGTGAACTCGGTACCGTCAGGCTCTCCAGTCCAGTAAGAATCGGGGTTCAGCGACTGCCACAGGAACTCATCGTCCTCATCAAGATCTCCTGTCGAGGAGCGGAACACGACCATGTCGTCGTCCTTGCGGGCCAGCATGCCAACGTTACCGGATCCGGTAATGGTAGCGATCACGTGTGCGGTGATATCTGGATCAGTCTGAAGCAAGTGGCGAGCGTCCCTGATGACGATCTGAGACACCCCTGCGATTGGGTACACTGCCTCCACACGGGACTGTGGATCAGCTGCCTCAATCTCGAAGGAGGGGCTGACGATACCCTCTCCGAGGTAACCGTCGTAGTGGATGGCCAGAAACCGCATGGGTAGTCTCCTAGTTGTGTCGAAGGTGTCTCAAGTTTAGTTAGCACGGGTCAGGAAGCCACCGATTCGGTCGCTGTACTCGTTCGGCTTCGGAACAACAACCTGATCCGCAAGGGGTATGTGATCTTCCGTGACGCGGTGATCGCTGAGCCGACCACTGAGACCGATGGAGTCACCACCTCGGAAATCAACTACTGCTTCGACCCCGCACACTTGCAGACCGTCGATATCGACACCGGCCAGCCCGGCGAGAGCGTCATCCAGCCCGATCAGGTCAGACGATGAAGGTCATGGTCCTCATGGAGCAGATGCCCGACGGGAGTTGGCGGGCGGCGCTGTCCGAGACTGAGTTGGCTCCGTGCTGAGAGCCTTCGATCACGGGCGGCTTCTTCCTACACTGCTGCTGGCATGACGCCAGGGGTGTGGACGACGCTCGAAAAGGGGTCACCAGATTGTTCCTAGCGTGTTCGTGATGGAGTGCCCGCCTCGGGTCGGTGCTTGACGCCGGCTCGCCGTCATTGCTGCTGTGGACACTCCGGCCCGCACTGGCTTGTCACACCCACCCGGCCCTTCTCCATGGAGAACCCTGCCTGCACCTCCCACGGTCAAGCAGCCGCTGGTTAGCCGGCCTTCCTTCCCTGCCCCGCACGTGGTCTCTGTCTGCGTGGAGTCGCTGGAACTTGTTTACGCGCTGGCCGGGATTGGTCCGGGTTCATAGGGGGCAGGACAGCACGAGGACAGCGAAAGGGGCCACGGAGATGTCGGATGAGGAGACGCAGCAGCTGATCGTTGCTGCGAAGGGCGAGGCGGAGGCCTGCGACCAGTTGGTGTTCTGGACCCAGCAGCTGCAGCACGCTCTGGATGCCCGCCGGCAGCTGCTGGACGTTCCCCCGGAGGAACTGAAGGCCGCCCTGGAGGCGCAGCGATGACCACCGCCACGTTCTCGCTGGCTGAGCTGCGCGCCGCCTACACCGCCCTCCACGCCGGAGCCTTCACCACCGACACGACCCCCCAACCCGAAACGGCCGCCGCCGCGACGGCGGAGCTGCCGGCCGCGGCTGAGGCGGTGGTGGGTGTGGTCGGTGTCTCGGGTGGGGTGGGGACCACCACGGTGGCGTTGGCGATCGCCGAGGCCCTCGGCGCCGGCCGCCTGGTCGAGCTCAGCGTGCCGCACACCTCTGGCTTGGCGGTGGCGTCGACGGCCGAGCTCGGCACCCAGGACGGCTGGAGCGTCGGGTCCCGCGACGGGCTGCGGCTGGAGCGCCGCGCCGACCCCGACGCCACGATCCTCCCCGACACCGCCGCTGGGCTCACGGTTCTTGACCTCGGCACCTGGACCGAGCCTCAGCCGGCGGTGTCTGTGTTGGTGGTGGTGGCTGCGTGTTCGGTGCCGAGTGTGCGGCGTCTCAACGCACGCCTCGACACCCTCGACGGCCTGCGGGTCGTGCCGGTGATCACCGGGGTCCCGGGTCGGGCACTGCCCAAACCGGTCGGTTCGGTGTGCGGCCCGAGGCTGCCTGCCGCAGCAACGGCCGGGCGGCTGCTGCTGGTGCCGGAATGCGCGTCTCTTCGGGTCGGTGGGGTTACTGCCGATCCGCTTCCTCGTCGGCTGCAGTCCGCGGTCGACGTCATCAAGTCGTGTGTGGAGGAAATCTCATGATCATTCAGTTCGTAGCCGAGGCCATGGCGTTGGGTGTGGTGGTGCCGTTGGAGGGGAGGGGGATGGTGTGTCCGGTGGCGCCGGCGGGGGCGCAGGTCCTGGTCGATGAGTTCCTGGGCTGGTTCTCGTGGGCGTTGGTGTGGGTGGCCTTCCCGGCGGGAATCCTGGCCGCGGTCGCGGCGGTGATCATGGGCAAGGTGTTCTCGATGCCGCACGTGTCGAAGGGCGGCCTGATCGGGGTGTTCGTCGTCCTCGGCGCCGCCCTGCTCTACCTCGTGATTCCGGGGATCCTGTCGGGGTTCCTCGGCGACGGCTGCGTCACCCGCTAACCATGATCCGACCCGATCGCGCGCACCTGACCCTGCTGGCCGCCGTCACCTCGGTGGCATTGCTGCTGCTCTCCGGCCTCGGGTTCGCCGTCTACTTCGCCATCGCCGACGACCCCACCACCCCCACGACGGCGAGGGTCGTCGAGACGCTGCCGGCCGGCGGCGCCTCGGTCCGCGATGAGATCGCCGCCGACCCGATGCTGGCGGTGGCGCCGTCGGATGCCACCGGCGGCACCCCAGCGATTGGCCCGTTGCCGACGATCGACATCCCCATGGGGGACCAGATCGGCGCGGAAGGGATCCCGACCGGCTACCCGCAGACGCCGGAGGGGGCGATAGGGCAGTTGGGGGAGATCCTGGTCTCCGTCCTGAGCTCCATGGATCTGGCCCATGCGCAGCGGGTGCAGCAGACCTGGTTCGAGGACCCCACGAGCTCGACGGACTCGGCGGGCTCGTCGGGGTCGTGGCCGGTGCTGGGGTTGATTCAGTCGTTCCTGACCGCCGGCAAGATGCCGGCAGGTCTGCAACCCGGCGCGTCGCTGACCGTGATCCCCTCGGCAGCCCAGGTGAAGGGCTCCGATAGCGACGGTTGGCATGTGGTGTGTGTGTTGGTGGAGATCACCTACACGTTCCGCGACCAGGCCCGCCTCGCCTATGGACACTGCGAACGCATGACCTGGCAAGAAGACCGCTGGCTGATCGCGGAGGGGGCGCATCCGGTGCCGGGGCCGTCGACGTGGCCGGGCACCGAACTCGCCGTCAAAGCTGGCTGGCTCACCTGGCGGGACGCCTGAGCCATGTGGGAGCAGATCGGGGAGTTGTTCGGTGATCTGGCCGCCGCCGGGGGCCAGATTGTGGTGGACGCGTGGGTGGCGATCTGCATGGCGGTGTGGGGCGCCGGGTTGTGGGTGATGCGCGCGATCCTGCAGCTGGGGGACTGGTTCCTCACCCCCAACCTCAACCCCGACGGGTCCGCCTCGGCGCTGTGGTCGGTCTACGGCCTCACCCTCTGGCTCGGCCAGTCCCTGGCCCTGATCCTGCTGATCGTGCAACTGGTCGGCACCGTCCTCCGCCGAGACGCCCTCTCCCTCGCCGGTGCGGTGTGGGGGGCGGTGAAGTTCCTGCTGGTATGCACCCTCTGGTACACCTACGGCGCCGCCCTGGTGACCGCCGTCGAAGGGCTCAACACCGCGCTGCGGATCCAGTTGCTGGGCACAGCGGATCTGGCCGAGTGGGAACCTGCCGGGTTGGACTTCACCGAGGGCGTGATGACCGGCACCACCGCCACCGTGCTCATGTTGCTGGGGTTGGTGTTGTGGCTGGCCGCGTTGGCGCATCTGGTGGTGATGCTGGGCCGGGCGGTGTCGCTGATCGTGATCGCCGCCACCGCACCGATCGCCGCGGCCGGACTGATGTACAAGCCGTTCGAATCGTGGTTTTGGAAGGCGTTTCGCTGGTTCCATGCCGCCGCCATCGCGCCCTTGTTGATGACGCTGATGCTCGGGTTGGGGGTACAGCTGGCCACCGGCGTCTCGCTCGGATTGGAGGACTCCGGCCAGGAGGCCGTCGCCTTGGCGTTGCCGTCGGTGGTGATGATCGCGGTGGCCGCCCTGTCGCCGGTGGCTCTGTTCCGGTTGTTGGCGTTCGTGGATCCGGGCACCACCAGCGGCGCCTCGTTCCGCGCCGGCCTCGCCGGCACCACCGGCGCCTCCTCGGCCGCCGACTACGCCCACACCGCCGTGACCCGCAGCAGCGGAGGCTCTGGGGGTGGGGGAGTTGCTGGTGCGGGCGAGTCAGCCACGGCGAGCCGTGCCGCGGCGGCGCAGAGCTCCAGCCTCAGCCCCGCCGCAGCGGGCGCCGGCGGCGGCGGAGCCGGTGGAGCCGCCGGGGGAGCCGCGGGCGGCTCCGCTGGTGCTGCTGGGGGAGCTGCAGCCGGCGCGGGTGCTGCGGCTGGTGGGGGAGCGGCCGGCGGTGCTGCTGCTGGTGTGGGTGCGGTGGCGGGTCCGGTGGGTGTGGTGGCGGCCGGGGTGATCCTCGGCGCGAAGAAGCTCGTCGACGGTTTCCAGCAGGTCGGCGCCCGCGCCACCGGCCTGGTCAACGACACCACCTCCGGCATGGGGGCCGGCGACCCGTCCTACCCGTACGACCCGGCCGGCGACATCCGCCGCGCTCCTCATCCGGCGCAGGTCGCCACCACGACGACATCGACCCAGCCGCAGCGTGCGGCGCAGCCTCCTGTGGCTGTGAGAGAAGCGGAGGACCACAATGGCGGCCAGAACCTTTGACGCGTTCACCACCCCGAAGGCCGGCGTGATCTGGGGCCTGACCGTCCCCCAACTGCTGTTCCTATCGGTGGCGACGTTCCCGGCGTGGATGGCGATCAGCTCCCAACGCTGGCTGGCCGGGATCATGTGGGTGCCGGTGTGGCTGCTGCTGCTGTTCCTCACCGTCGTCCCCCTCGGCGGCCGCCCCGCCGTCGGCTGGCTCGCCGCCGCTACGGCGTTCGCTATCGCCGGCCTCGCCGGGTGGCTCACCTTCCGGTCGAAGGCTGCCACCGGAACCCTGCGGGACCTCGGCGAGCTGGACATGCCAGGCTCCCTGACCGGGGTCGAGGTCCTCGACGGCCCACCTGTCGGACTCGCCCAGCGGCGGGTGGCGGTGATCAAACATGCTGCGGCCAGGACGTGGGCGATCACCGCCCGGATCGAGCATGACGGGATCGCGATGGCCACCGACGCCCTGTGCAACCGGTACGCCGACGGCCTGACCGAACTGCTGGACACCGCGGCCCGGGGGGAGTTGATCTCCGAGATCCACCTGATGGTGCGCACCACACCGGATGATTGCACGGAGCGGGAACTGTGGCTGCGCGCCAACACCGTCGCCGATGCGCCGGTGACGTCGGTGGCCACGCAGATCGAGCACCTGCGCTGGTCCCAGGCAGGGGTCCGCACCGAAGCCTTCATCACCCTCGTCATCCCCGACAACCGCCTCAGCCGAGAGGCGCGCCACATGGGCGGCGCCACGGATGGGCGGATGAACACCCTCCTCTCGCTGGCGGCCGAGATCGGGGCAGTGGTCACCGGCCCTATGGGCGCACGCGACATCGAATGGCTCACCTCCCCAGAGTTGGCGCAGGTCGTGCGGCTCGGGTTCGCCCCCGGCGACCGCGCCGGCCTCGTCGCCGCCGCCCACGACGCAGCCACCGATCCGACGATGTGCGCCTCGGTGCCGTGGAGCTTGGCGGGACCCTCGCAGGCGTATGCGGCGGTGAGGCACTATGCGCATGATGCGTGGGCGACGGTCACCTCGACGGTGAAGCTGCCCGAGCGCGGTGCGACCATGGGCGGCTGGGGACACGTCCTGGCCCCCAGTGAAGCCGTGGAGCGGCGCAGCGTGGCGATCGTGTTCCCGATCGAGAAGCAATCCGCTGCGGATCGGAAGGCGGCGCAGCAGGAGTTCGGTCAGAGCCTCGGCCAGGGGTTGAAGGACCGGCTCGGGGTCCGCACCGGCGCCAAGGACCACCGCCGGCAGGCGAAACTGGACCGGGTCGAGGTGCAGCTCGCGATGGGCGCCACCATGAGTCACCCCTACGCCCTCTGCTCGGTCACCGTCCCCGCGACGGCTCCGGTGGCTGAGTTCGGCCGCCGGTTGGATGCGGCGATCCGCCGCGGCGGCATGGCCCCTCAGCGACTCGACATGTCCCAGGACCTGGCCTTCGTCACCGCCACCCTCCCACTCGGCATCAGCCTCACCACCAGGCACCAGTGATGGCCCGCAGCATCAACCGCCTCCTCGCCGACTTCGGCCACGACCTCCCCACCAAACCAGCCACCGTGGATGAGCGGCCGGCCCGCGAGTTCACCACCGCCCCGCCGTGGCGCGGCCGACCAGTGAAGGGGGCGGGGTGGGTGGCGGCGCGGCCTGCAGTGAAGCGGTACCAGATGACCTCCGACCAGGCCGGCGTGTTCTGGCCCTTCCTCACCGCCAGCCCTCTGCCGCCGACCGGGGCCCCGATGGGCACCGACATGAGCAACGGCGCCACCTTCTACGTCGACCCCCACGGCTGGGTCCTCAACGACTCCATCCCGGTCACCAACCCGAACATCTTCGTGTTCGGGAAACCCGGCCGCGGGAAGTCCGCGTGGGTGAAAGCGTTCCTCAACCGAATGTTCGCCTTCGGGTACCAGGCCCTGATTCTGGGAGATCCGAAGGACGAGTACGAGCTGATGTGCCGCCACTTCGGCGTCGAACCCTTCGCCATCGGCCCCGGCATGCCCACCCGCCTCAACCCCCTCGACCCCGGACCGCTGGCCACAGGCTGGGGCCAGTTGGACCGGGTGGAGCAGGAGCGGCGTTCGGCGGTGATCTTCGGACGCTGGCTCGTCCTCCTCCGGTCGCTGATCGGCTCCCAGAGTGTGGGCGACAGGAAGGTGGCGGTGGGACCGACGGAGGAACAGGTCCTCAAAGCCGTGCTCCACGAACTCACCCACACCGATGCGGACAGCCGAGCGTTGCGGCCGATCGTGATCCCGCAGGTCTGGCAACAGTTGCACTCACCCAGCGACCAGCTGATCGCCGAACTGCGCTACCCGGACCGGCACACCTTCCTCGACGACACCCGCCTCCTGCGCGACGCGGTCGCGCAACTCATCTCCGGTGTCTTCGCCGGGATCTTCGACGCCCCCACCACCGTCACCATCGACTGGAACGCGCCGATCCAATCCCTATCGCTGTCCCGACTGATGCCGTTGGGTGACGACGCCGTCGGGATGGCGCTGATGTGTCTCAACTCCTGGGGCACCGCCATGCGCCAAGTCAGTGGCCGGCGGCGGATCAACGTCCGCGACGAAGTCTGGCGACAACTCCGCCTCGGCACAGGCGCGGTCTCCTCCTTCGACGCCGATCTGCGCCTGTCACGCTCGCACGGCGATATTGAGATCGCCAACGCCCACAAACCCTCCGACTACCTGGGGGCGGGGCATGCCGGGTCGCAGGCGCAGCAGATCGCCAAAGACCTCCTCCACCTCGGCGACATCAAGGTCCTCTTCGGCCAGGACGCCGAGGTCGCAGACGACCTGGAACAGCTCCTCGACCTCGGCCCGGTCGCCCGCGACATCGTCACCGGCTGGGCCATGGGCGGCAAGGGCCGAGCCCTCATCGCGGTGGGTCCACGCCTCCACAAGGTCGCGCTGACCCTCCACGCGGATCTCGAGCTGCCCTTGACCGACACCAACCAGAAACTCCTGACCTGATGTGGAAGGCCTTGGCCGTCATCGCAGCGGCGTTGACGGTTCCGCTGGCGCCGATCCTGGTGTTCGCCGGGGCGCTGACGGGGCCGCAGGTTCAGACGCAGACCGTCAGCGCCACGTGCGCAGGCTGGGCCGGTGACACACCCGCCAGCATCGAGTTGGATGCGTCGCAGATGAACCGCGCCGCCCTCATCTACGCCGCCGCGCTCGACACCGGTGTCGGTCCCGCGGGCGCGGTGGTCGGGATCGCAACCGCCATGCAGGAATCCGCCCTCGGCGCCCACCCCGCCAGTCGCACCCCCAACTCCGATGGCGACGTCGGCCTGTTCCAGCAACGCTCCCTGGTCGGCTGGTACGCCGACGGCACCACCCAGGCCGAGAACCTCCGCATCTTGGCCGACGACGCCTACCAGGCCCGCACCTTCTACCAAGGCCACACCACCACCACCGGCTGGCACATCCCCGGACTCACAGACATCGACGGCTGGCAACAACTCACCGTCGCCCAGGCCGCGCAGAAGGTCCAGGTATCGGCCTACCCCGACGCTTACGCCCAACACGAAGGCCTCGCCCGCACACTCGTCGCCCTCTTCGCCGGTCAGCCCGCAGGTCTCGCCAACTGCGGAACTCTCGACGGAGACCTGGACTGTGCGCCGACGGGAATGCCGTCTGAGCAGGGCCAAACCCCCGACGCCCTGCGCGTGATGCGCTGCATCCACAGCCGCTGGCCCCAGATCCGGTCACTGCTCGGCGTCCGCCCCGGCGACCCGAAAGATCACGGTTCCGGCCGCGCCGTCGATGTCATGATCCCCAACTACTTCTCCCCAGCCGGCATCGCTCTCGGCACCGAGATCGCGGAATGGGCCCGCACCAACGCCACCGCCTTTGGGGTCACCTATGTGATCTGGCGCGAACACCTCTGGTCCGTCGCCCGCGCCGACGAAGGGTGGCGACGCTGCGGTCAGGCCGCGTCCTGCTACACCGGCCCCAACCCGGCGGCCGCGCACCTGGACCACGTCCACATCTCCGTCCACGGCACCCAAGGAACCGGCACCACCACCCTCGGATCAGGTTCGGTGGTGTTGCCCGTCGACCAGTACCGCCTCACCTCCCGCTTCGGCGACACAGGACCCCGGTGGAAGAAGGCCCACACCGGCCTCGACTTCGCCGCCCCCACCGGCACCCCCATCAAAGCCGTCACCGACGGCACCATCACCCGCGCCAGCGTCGCCGGCGCCTACGGCAACCTCACCACCCTCACAAACTCGGACGGCACCGTCATCTATTACGCCCACCAATCCGCCATCCACGTCGCCGTCGGACAACGCGTCACCGCCGGCACCGTCATCGGCAGGGTCGGCGCCACTGGCAACGTGACCGGACCCCACCTCCACCTCGAAGTCCGCGTCGGCAGTATCCCCACCGACCCTGACCGCTGGTTCCGCACCCGAGGACTCACCCCATGACCCCACACCCAGCCGCCCGCCTCCTCACCGTCACCGTGCTCATCGCGCTGCTCGTCGGCTGCAGCTCCACACCGAACCAGATACCCACCCCGGTCGAGACCACCGCAGTTCGGGTTCCCTCGCCCGTGGTGGTGGGGGAGAGCGGCCCGGCCGAGGGCTGGGTGGGCGGCGACGAACTCGACGCCACCACGCCGATGGCCGACGCGCATCCCCACGACCCGCCCGAGGATGCCCAGATCGTCGCCGCAGTCACCGCGGCCGGCGAGTTCGTCGCCGGCTGGTTGACCGTCGACCAGCAGCTGAGGCGTGAGCGCCTCGAGGGTGTGGCGGCGGAGGCGCTGATCGCCGCCTTCGACGACCCCCGCTTCACCCCCGCCCCCGGCACCCAGCACGGCCCAGCCCATGTCGTCGAAGCCGATCCGATGCAGATCACCACCCGCCACCGCCTCGACACCGGCGACGTTGTCGACGTCACCCTGATCCTCGACCCCGACAGCACGCATGGCTGGATCGCTATCGCCATCACCACCTGACAAGCACACCCAGTCCCGGAGCTGCGCAGGGTCGGGCGGTGCGCTCGAATGGCAGCCGATGGTAGGTATCCACGATTTGCCCCAGCGGGGTAGTGTCCGGAGCCACACCCAAAGCGGTGTCGACGTCCATCGACACCATCCAGCGGAAGCCTCCAGCGACCCCCCATCGCCGGAGGCTTCCGTGCACTCCAGCCCACGAACAATCCTTCCTGTCTGTTGTGCTCACGCTGTGGACCGGTCTCGTCCGGGTTCTTCAGGGGTATGACAGATTCGCAGCACGACGACGGCTACGCCTGGACATGGGAACCCGCCGTCGGCGCCCTCACCACCGTCGCCCTCCTCGGGGTGGTCGCCGTCCAGGCGGGCCGCAGCCTCACCCTCGCCGCTGCTGGCGCGGGCTGGCACTGGCCCCCCTCCACCGCACTGGTCACCAGCAGCTGGGGCATCCTCACCGGCGACCTCCACGCCGGCCTCGCCACCCACGGCACTGCCGCCGTCTGGGTGGCGTGGGCGATCGCCGCGGCACTGTTCATCGCCGGCCTCACCGCCGCCATCGTCCTTGCGTTGCGGGTCACGGCCGGCCGCCGCTTCAAGGGCATGGCGACCACGGGGCAGGCGGAACAGCTCCTCGGCCTGGGCCGGCTCCGCGCGCACCGGGCCGTGATCCGCCCTGACCTGTACCGCAAGGGCCACCGGCGATGAGAAGGCGGTTTGAGCCCACTGCGGTGGGGTGGCGGATCGGGACCAGCAAGGTGCCTGTCGGGGTGGCGTTGTGGCAGCCGTGGGACCGCACCGCCGGCGTCATCGGACCCCAAGGCTCCGGCAAGACCCTCGACATCCTCACCCCCGCCCTCCTCCAGGCCCCCGGCGCCGCCCTCGTCACCCTCACCAAACCCGACGACCTGCTGCTGACCCTCGTCGCCCGCCAAGCCAAGGGCCCGGTGGCGGTGCTGGATCCGTTCGGCGCCGCACCAGGGTTACCGGAGTTGATCTGGGACCCGATCGACGGCTGCGTCGACGCCACCGTGGCCGAGAAGCGCGCCAAAGCGTTCTGCGCCGGCACCCTCGGCAGTGGTGGAGACGGTGCCGACTCGGCCGCCCGCTTCTACGCGGCCGAAGCCGCGAAAGTCATCCAGTGCTACCTCCACGCCGCCGCACTGGCCGGCTACACGTTGAACGACGTCCTCGGATGGTCCGCCAACCCCCGCACCGCCACCCTGCCCTCGGAGATCCTGCGCTCGCACCCGATGGCCGAACCGAACTGGTCCGGACTCCTCGCCGGCGCCGTCAGCAACACCGACGAACGCACCGCCGGCAACACCAAATCCACCGTCGACCAAGCCCTCGCCCTCTTCGCCACCCGAGACCGACGCGAACGCTGCGTGCCTACTGAAGGCCGGCCCGCCGTCGACATCGCCGACCTCATCCGCAGAAACGGCACCATCTACCTGCTCGGCCGCGAAGACCCCTACGTGTCAGCCTCCCCGCTGATGACCGCCGTCGCCGAACACGTCCTCGACACCGCGCTCCTGTTGGCGAATGAGAGTGGGTTCGGCAGGTTGTGTCCGCCGATGCTGGCCTGCCTCGACGAGCTGCCCTCCACCGCACCGCTGCCCACCTTGGCGACCAGGATGGCCAACGAACGGGCGTTGGGGATCTCGTTCATCTGGGCCTCCCAAACCTGGGCCCAACTGACACGCATCTTCGGGGAACAGCAGGCCCGTGCGATCAAGGACCTCACCAACTCTCTGATCATCTTCGGCGGCTCCAAAGACGCCGGCTTCAACCGCGAGATCAGCGACCTCCTCGGCACCAGGCGCATCACCCGCCGCAACCAGCAACACGGCGGCCACGGCTCGATCTCCACCCACGGCGAAGACACCCCCGTCATCCGCCCCGAACAACTCCGCGAACTCCCCACCCGCACCGCGCTGGTCGTGGCCGAGAACGGAAAGCCGATCATCGCCACCCTCCACCGGGCCATCGACGGCAAACCCGGCAAACGCCTCCTGGCCCAGCAGCAGGAGGCCCGCCACCTCATCGCCACAGAGACGGATGTCCATCTTATGAGTGCGGGGGAGAGGACCGCCATGGCGCACTCCTACGCCCGCCAACTCGGTCTCACCGACTGAAAGACCTGAATCGCTATGAGTCAGCTACTGCCATTTCCCGACCTCACGCAACGGATGCTCGCCGCCTACATCGACCTCGCCGCGTTCGCCCGCGGGGGAGAGGCCGCCGAGGAGATCATGGCCACAGGTGAGATCCTGCCCAGGACCTGGGACATCACTTCGATCGCCGACGCGGATCTGCGCTGGGACTGCTGGACCTGGCTCGAGGCGTTCGTCGTCTGGCTCAACTCCCAGCACGCCTGGTACAGCGCCGACCACACGCCGGGCTGCTGGCCTGAACACCCACCCCTGGTCCGGGAACTCGGCACTCTCGCCTTCCTGCGGTTCCAGGCCGGCGAAGCCACCGGACCGATGCCGCTGGAAGAGTGGCACCGCTACGCCCTGCCCGGCTACCTCGACCGGACCCGGGATCAGCGGCGTGCGTGCGAGGAGAAGCACCAACCCTGGCCCGGCCGAGCAGCCCACACCCGCCACACCAACGACGACGCAGCGGCCCGGCGCCTTCGCGTCTTCAGCGCCGATGTCGACAGCACCCCTGTCGTGGAGCAGAAGGTCCACCTGCAGCCTCTGTAGGTGCGAGACGAAAATGGGGGCCGTCAATGCCTCGACGGTGCTGGCCTACAAGAAGGGCAGCACCGCGCCGTGTTCCTCGGCGAACTCGGCGTGGTCAACTGGCTGGAGCTGAAGGGAGCCGACCGGTTCCCGCCCGCTGCTGGTGGTCGTCGATGAGGTGACGGGGCTGCTGATCCTGCTCGGCGCGGCCCGGGGGAGCATCCGCTGGTCGTGGAGGTGCTGGAGAAGAACCTGGCGAAGATGCGTATCTCGTCGTTCATGGCGAAGATCATCTCCGAGATGCGGTTCGTTGGTCTGCGGGTGCTTCTGTCGACCCAGGTGTCGAACCAGGCCACCGGCATCCCGCCGTCGCTGAAGGCGCGGATGGGCAACTTTTCGTGTTGCAGGGCACCAACCCGTCGAAGCCTGCCCGGATGCAGACGGTCAACTGCACCGGGAGGACCCTGCTGTGTCGTCGCCGGACGGGGCGCAGCAGTGGTATCGCGGCGGGAGGCTGCACCGCGAGGATGGGCCAGCGTTGACGTTCCACGACGGGGCCCAGTTGTTCTACCGCGGCGGCGGCTGCACCGCGAGGACGGGCCTGCTGTGACGCACCCTTCAGGCCGTCGGGCGTTCTGGCTGAATGGGGAGGTGGTAGCAGGGCAGCAGTTCGCACTTCTGCACCCGAGGTGTTTCAGACGCGCTGTGCCCAGTGCGGGCGGGTCATCCGCGGGATGCCGCAGTACGCGATGGTGCGCGAGGGCACCGGCTGGTGACGTTGGACGACCTCGCGGTGTGCATCGAACGCCCGAACTGGCTGGGGCGGGGGCGCCGGAGACTGCCCGGGCACGGGTTAGGTGCGGGCGGCGAATTAGTTCGAACTAGTTCTGGTCTTCAGCCGGCTGTGGCCTCCTTGTGCTGCGTGTCCAGCAGCCTTTTCACCGAGGTGGGGGTTTCGCCCTCCCGCAGGCGTTTCGCAACTGTCCAGCCGTACAAGCTGGTCCCCAGGTCGGGCGGGGTCAAGCCGGCGTTGCGAAGGGCGGCTGCTCGCTTGGCTTGGCCCTTTCGGAGCCCGTGGTCGATCCACACGTCTCGCTCGATGTCGCTGAAACCGTAGAGCTTCCACTCCTGTTCGTCCCAGGGGGCCTTGGCGTCGAGCCTTGGGTTGTCCAGCCCGAGGGACCGGTCGGGGGGGCCGAACTGGCCCGATGTCGGCGTGGAGCCGCGACGATCGAGGCGCGGTTGGCGACGCAGAGTGTCGCTGGGCTGCGTGTCGAGGATCTCCCACTTTCCCTTTGGATGTGGCGGGTCTGCGGGAAGTTGAAGGCCCAGGTGCTCGGCTACCCGTTTGGCGACGGGCTCGACGATGGACTTCATGGCGGGGGAGTCGACGTACTCGCCGATCTCCTGAAGGGCTTCCAGGATGGCGGGGGTTGTTGCGCCGAGTTCTTTGGCGAGTTGCTGCGAGCTTCGCAGGGTGTTGCTTGATGGTGTGGACAGCTTCTTCTTGAAGACCACGCGGTTCCTATCGGTCGAGGGACCTCCCCGCATGAACGTCTTGAGGAATATCGCACATTGCGCGGAGTGTTGCCGGGCTCGACCATATAGATCGGCGTCGACGATTGGAAGGCGCTTGTGGGATATCGCACGCCTGCAACACGGGCCCGTCGGTCCCGCCGTGTGGCCCGCAGGCGTCTCTGACGCTGATCGCATCCACGCTCACCCGCGGCGCCCTGAAGTCGGCACCCGCGCTACCACCCAAGCGCCGCCGGGCCGACCCGGGACGGCAATGCTGCTCCTGTCGAACGCAAGACAGGAGTGCTCCTGCTCAACATGGCTCATGGGGACTGCCCCAGAGGAACATCGGCCCCGCACCTCCCCGGAAGTTCTCCTGGTCGGGGGACTCGTCAAGGAAGAGCTACTGCATGAAGATGTTGAACCCCACGGTGGCGAATCCAGGCGTAGACAGCGTGACGAAGAACGTGATGTTCTGACCAACGGCAACCCGGGACGATCGACCTGAATGGGTTGTCGCTACGGGAGCCGCCAGCAGCTACCGGGTGGGCGGCGCTGAAGGGCGGTGCTAGCTCCGCCCTTCATCGCGGCAGCGAGACGTTGAGCGTCGCAGGCAGGCCACCAGGAGGTCTTGGAAATGACGTTCTCCTGTCGCGAGGCCGCCAGCAGGGCGTGGTGACCGCGAGTCGCTCCATGACTCGGACCGTACGCGGGGGCGCCGGAGTCGTTCATGTGATGGACTGCCCCGTGGACGTGGATCGCCCCACGGCGCTTGACCGGATCATGCTGCGCCGAGCAGAGGTCACAGACCTGCTCTCGGGCCACGGCCTTCCACAACGCACGGGTGGTCGGCTGGGCTGGAGGCGACGGCGGGACCGTGGCCGGCGTTCCGGCCGAGATAGAGGTCGACCTGCCCTCCCGACGGATGACCGGCGGCGATCTGGCCCGACTCGGCAACGAGTTGACGGCGTTGATCGGCTTGGAGGTGGTCGTCTGGGCCGTGCCCGTCGGGCTGGCGCGGGTGCCACCAGGAGAGAAGATCCGCTGCCTGTGAGCTGCGACGACCTTCGGGTGCGCCGCACGTCTTCGGCCGCCGACACGCCAGCCGTCGGATCCACGCTCACCCCACGCTCAGGTCAGGTGGCCGAACGTGGCTGAGTCGGTTTCATGCAGCGGGCGCGCAGCTGCGTGATGATGTGGTCATGACCTGTGGGGCTATCGGATGACAGCACGTGACGAGATACTCGAGGCTGCCGAATCGTTGGCTGCCTCCAGTCCCGACGGGACATTCAGCCCGGCAGACGTCATTGAGTGGCTCCAGCGGCGCGGCACCAAATTGATGGAGAGCACGATCCGGACGCACGTTGTGTCGCGGATGTGCGCCAATGCGCCAGTCCACCACACCGTGGTGTACACCGACCTCGAGCGGGTGAGCCACGGCAGGTACCGGCTGTCAGCCGGTTCTGCAGACATCGCGGGGAGACAGCGGGTGTGGCATGACGCCCGCATCCACGAGGTGGGCGAGAGCACTTTCGTGCCGACCTTCGCCCTGCGCCAGGCACTTGCCTGGTGGGTCGGAGCCGAACTCGTGCGCCGACATCCTGACTCGATTCGCCTCATCGAGGTGTTCCCGCACCAGTACGGACCGGCTCTCACAGTGTGGGAGAAGAGCGACGACGCTCACGCACCTGGACGCGGTCTCGCGTTCCTCACACTTGGCGAGAGCTTCCACGTCCAACCCCTGCTGGAGCCGGCGCTGGACGGCCGGCTCAACTGGCTCGACGTCCTGCTCGCGCCGAATCGTCGCCATGACGTCGTCGAACGGCTGGAAGCTCAACTCCAGCTCACACCGCCCACATCAACCCCCTCCGCCACGGATTCCAGCATCGGACCGCGTGTGATCGCAGCGTTCCTTCAGCGGACGGCCTTGGACCAAGACCGCTGGGTGATGACCAACGGCGCATACGAGGACGACGACGGCGCGGGTGTCAGCGACCGACTGTTCGAGTCGATGCCGGAGGTGGCGCTGGATGCAACTCGGCACCTACCCGAGCTGCATCCCCTCGGGCTTTCGCAGTCGCGCTACTGGTTCCTTTGCCCGATCAAGAACGGCGAGGCCGGTCCACCGGTGCGAGCCGTGGATACCACCGCCGGGGTTGTCTGGCTGGAGGGAGAGCGCGTCTCCATGATGGACGAGTTCCGTGCCTGCGACCGGAGTCTGGATCGCCTGGTCTCGTCCCTCATGCCGCCAGCTCTGTAGCAGGTACCTCAGGGTGATAACGAGTGGTGCGAAGGGCCGAAGCCGTTGGCTGCTCTGATCTGACTGGCCGTTGGGCTGGAAGGGGTCGTCAGTGGTCTTCGACGGGTTTGGTGACGGAGTAGACGCAGTAGACGCCGTCGGTGGGACGTTTCGCGGTCACCGGGCCGTCTATGCCTGCGGCGGCGAGGAGATGGAGCATCTCGTCGATGCTTCGGGGTTGGATGTGTGGCCACTGAATGACGTTGAGCGTGAATGCCAGTTGGGGGTGCGTGTCGAGCATGTTGCCGACCACCAGCACTCCGCCAGGCCTGACCAGGTCATACGCGTTCCGCAGGAACGTGACTGCGCCCGCCATCGCCGAGGAGGTCCGGATCAATCGTCCGTAGGTGTAGACCCAGTCGTGTGGTTTGAGGTACTCGAGGATCCCGATCGCGTCCACCACGTCGAACGAGGCGCGGCGTAGTCGCAGTCCCAGCAAGCCAGTCAGCCCCCGCGGATGCAGGATGTTTCCTCGTCGAAGCCGTACCTTGTCGGCGATGCCGAGGGTATTGGCGTAGGCGTCTGCCAGTCTGAGCGCGCGCGGATCGATGTCTACCAGCGTGACCTTGGGTGCCAACGCACCGCGCCGTGCGGCGGCTTGAAGAACTGGTTGAGCGGCTCCGCAAGCCAGACTGAGCCAGTCCCGAGAATCCGCGTGAGCGTCAAGAATTGAAGCCAACGCAGCCGCTCGACTACGAATTCCGCGCGCGTCGGCGCAATTCCTAGTCCACCGGCGGAACCGAGATCCAATCGGAGTGCCATCCGGCAGGTCTTCGGCGAGGGGCTCATAGAAGGGGTGGAGAGCTGCGGCGGTGGGGACCATGTCCAGCCAGGCACCCGAGGCTGGCACCGCACTTAGCAGCGCCTGGGTGGCAGGATTCGTGCGATCGATATTCCCGGGCCGCTTGCGCGCGAGATCGACTCTGGCGTCGCCGTGGAACCCCATGAAGGACAGCTCCTCGATCTCGGCGGTCACCTGTTCCAGGTGATCGTCGACAAATGGGTCATCGAAGCTGAAGTCCTGCACGTCGATCTTGGCGTTCATGGACATGCTTGAACTGGCCAACGGATATCCCCCGATCGTGCCGTTGCTGCCCACCTGCTGGGCCCACTGTGGGCTCTTCGCAGATGTTGAGGGCACGCTAGCAGGGACGACGGTGCCGTTTCAGGCGGGGGGTTAGTGAGGTCACTGGTCCGAGCGCACCTGCACGTTTCGAATGCGAGTCGGGTTGACCAAGTTGCGGTGCTGATTGCGCGCATGTACCGGATGGCAACGCACGGACATTCGGGCACGTTGCTGTTGTGCTTTTATCCATAAGATAAGGCTGCCCTTGCCCAGTGATCCCAAGATCTCACAGCGCCGGTGAGGCAGCTCCGAAAGGCATAGGGTTCTGGATGACGATGAAGTCGCTACCTTGGGGGTTCTCATGCACGTTGCCATTAGGGCGCTCGCGCGCGCTCTCGCTTGTCTGCTGATCGGGCTGCTGCCGGTCTTGTTCGCGTCCACGGCTCAAGCGGCTGAGCCGTACTCCGGCTTGGCCGGCGGAGTTCGTGCTGCGGCAAGCAAGGCGACACTCGAACCGGGGCAGGTCACGATTGAGCAGAGCGGCGATGTTCTGAGGGCGATCGAGGGTGCATGGACTCCGACCCCGGCCTCATTCACCTACCAGTGGTTCCTGTCCGGCATCAAGATCCGGAAGGCGACCTCTCAGACCTATGGGCCGGACGCTCCGGGGCAATACACCGTCACAGTCACCGGCACGCTCCCCAGGTACGCCAAGACTTCTGCGAGCTCGAGTCCCTACGACTTCCCAGCCCCCTTGGCCCCAGCCCTGAACTCGCTGGCTCCCTCGGCGGGGCCAACTTCGGGCGGCACAGAAGTCACGGTGACGGGGTCCAACCTCTTGGGCGCCACCGGCGTGTCCTTCGGCGCGGCGCCTGGGACGAACATGGTGGTCGATAGCGACACATCCCTCCGAGTTCTGACCCCAGCGCATGCGGCTGGAGTCGTCGACGTGACCGTGACAACATTAGACGGAACAGCCACGCTGGCCAGCGCGTTCACCTTCACCCAAACCGTGCCGCCGCCGGGAGAATGTGCGGATCCGATGGTCCTCACCATCGACACCACGGCCCCAGACGCCACGACGTCGATCCGATTCATGGTCGAGGGAGGAACCAGCCCCGTCAGCATCGACTGGGGCGGAGCGGGCACACCCAGCAACACCAGCGGTGGCCCCGGCCAGTTGCAGACCTTCCCCACCTCCCCAGGCGAAGTCACCTACACCTACTCCGCCAACGGCACATACAAGGTCAAGCTGTGCGGTTCCGTCCCTCACTTCATGACCAACGACAACCCCAACGGGCTCGACAAGGATGAGACGGGCCTCCTACGGTTCTTCTACACCTCGCTGGTCGCCGTCGACAGCTTCGGGTCGGTCGGACTGAACGACCTCAGCTATGGGTTCACCAACGCGACCAATCTGGCCAGCGTGCCCACCATCCTCCCCAGCGCCGTCACCAGCCTCAGCGCGGCCTTCCAGCGCTCCAGTTTCAACAGCCCGAACATCACCACCTGGAACACCGCCAACGTCACCGACATGGGGGCGATGTTTGAGATGAATCATGCCTTCAATCAGCCCATCGGTAGCTGGAACACGGCCAACGTCACCCACATGCAATCTATGTTCAACGGAGCTTCAGCGTTCGACCAGCCGATCGGCAGCTGGAACACCGCGAATGTGATACTGATGTTCGAGATGTTCAGCGGGGCGTACGCGTTCAACCAACCACTCGGCGGTTGGAACACCTCCAACGTCCTCAATATGAGCAAAATGTTCAGCTCTGCGTCGTCGTTCAACCAACCGCTCGACACCTGGAACACCGCCAATGTGAAATTCATGGGCTATATGTTCCAGGTGGCGTCGTCGTTCAACCAGCCGCTGGGTGCATGGAACGTGACCGGAGTGGTGGACGATCCCTTCTTTGGAATGTCAGAATTGTTGTGCGGGTCAGGCATGTCGACAACTAACTATGACTCGACGCTCATCGGATGGGCAGCCCAGCCGGTCCAGAGCATGGTCAGCTTGGACGCGTGCACGATCAAGTACTCGTCGGCCAGCGCTGCCGCCAGACAATCACTGATCACCAATCACCAATGGGTGATCACCGACGGCGGCCAAGCCTAACTACGAGGGAGCCCTGCGGACATGCCAGGTGTCCGCGGGGCCTTGCCACCGGTGAAGCCGTCAACGGTCACTATGGAGCGCTCGCCGCCACACGGAACGGGCTCGCCAACGGCCACCGTAAAGTCTCGTAGGCGCTCTTTATTACATCGGATTATCCAGAGAATCCGATGCAATAACTCCTTGGCCCTTGACACCGTCTCCGCAGCCGATCGCCGACTGCGACGGCTGCTGGCGTCGCCTAGTTCATGAGCCACGACCGCCGCGGCCCAAGTTCCGCGATGGGGAGCCTGCGTGTGGGCAGGGTCAGACTGATTCGTGACGGACTCGGGTCGTTACCCGCGGGTGGCGAGTAGCATCCGTGTCGTTACTACTACCCGTCGGGGGCGGGGCCGGGTGCTGCACATTGAAGCTGGCGTGCACCGGGGTGAGGGAGGCGCGATGTCCGAACGTAAAGATGGAGACTGGGAAGAGTTCCTTCGCTGGAAATCCGAGCAGCAACACAACGCTGAAGCCGCACCCGGCACGTCTGGCCAGTCCGTGGGAGAGCCGACTAGTGAGCCTAGACCCGTGGATTATGCGCCGCCTCACAGCCAAAGGCCTATACAACCGAGCCCCGCTGCAGACACATCGCTGCCCGGCGGCGCAAAGACAAGGTGGTTGACCCCAGCCGCCATCGTCCTGAGCGTGTTGCTGCTCGCAGTCGGAGGTGGGGTCTGGGTTGTTCACAGTCAGAGAGAGCAGGCCCAGGCAATCGAAGCGGTGGAGGCATCCATCCTGACCATCGGAGCTGTCACAGTCCAAGACGCAGACGTGATCGCATCTGCGAATGAAGCGTACGAAGCCCTAGATCCTGACTTGGCGACGAGGGTGACGAACGCCAGCGTGCTCGGCGACGCTATCGACGAACTGAGGCTTCAACTGGAGGACGTCTCGGCCGTCCAGGAAGCTATAGACAGGGTGGTCACTAGCTCCAACTGCTCCAATGTGCTCTTCGCCGTACCGAAGTATGAACGGCTGGATGATGCCCAGAAGGACATGCTCCGAGGCGCAGATTCGGTCCTCGACGCGGCGGCTAAGTGCGAGGAGGAGTCAGATGCCGTGGCGGTCTCGGAGCCAAGCGGGCAGCCGCCGCAGACGTCGACGGGTGTGCTCCTGGCGAGGGCAGAAGAGGCGGAGCGCAAGCGGAATCTGCTTCGGCTCGAGGGGGAATGGTGGGAGGGGCCAGAAGAGACGTCCGCTGGGCAGTGTGAGCACTGGATCTACCCAGACTTCACCAATCTGTCGGAAGATTCCATGCAATACGTGGAGTTCAGTGTGAGCCTTCTCGACGAGGCTGGTGTCGTCCAGAAAGACGTCAACGATGTTCAGGAGCACACACTCCGGGTCGTCGGACCGATCGGTCCTGGCGCACGCTATCGCCAAGCTGGTAGCGGATTCGCGTTCACTTACGATTGCCTTGAGTTATCCGGCCTTCGACTGAACTCTGTCATCATTCAATGGGCGAGCGGTTCGCGCGACACAATCGGTGATGGAAACGTGAGATGCGCCAAGTCGTGGGGCGGGGACTGCGAGGGGTAACCAGACCGAAGTAGCGCGTGCGGGTGTATGGCTTGCGCGTTCGATACGCCCATGCACGCTGCCCCAAGCCAATGTGACCGGCTAGTCGAGGGACCGCTAGTCTCTGCTTGTGGATTCTTCACAGTCGACCCGATCTCCGCTCCGGAGACCGGGATTCTGGGTCGCTGGGGCTGTCATCGGTGCCGTCGTCCTTGGCAATGCCACCGCATTTCCCGCTGGCCGATACGAGTGCTCGTGGAGCGGGGCACGACCGAGTGATGAGCTCGCAGGGGACCTTGTGGTGACAGTCGGAACCTGGCCAGGGACGTATCCGTTGAAGGCCAGGATCCACACGTTGGCGGGCCCTGTCACCATCGACTACTGGACTCATGTCCACTCTGCGTGGGCACGAGAGCTCCATGCCACCATTCCGATCGGATCTCACGACTACCAGGCGCTCTGTGAGTTGATGTGAGCCGTCCGGAGCGTTTCCACCGCCTTGGGGTGCGTACTCGAATGGTCGCCCCGGCTGATCGGCGAAACGGCCGAGATCTCGGCTTTCGTCATTGACCGATAACCTTGATTATGTCAGTTCAGGCGAGACGAAATGTGTTGAGTGCACCACGGTGCCTGTCAACCTGAGAACTCCCACACAGCGCTCTCCCCCACAGAGTTGGCGTAGGTCAGCCGCGCGGACCGCTCGGTGCGGGTGGCTGGGAAGTCGAGGAATCCTGAGGCGCAGTCGCCAACGTTGAGCCGAGCCTCGGCCGGGTAGGGGGTGTATTGGGTACTGGGTTGAGCCTGGAGTGTTCGTCCTTCGGTGGTGACCAGCTTCCAAGGGTTGGGAGAGACTCGTGTGGTGCCGTCGTCGTCGGGGTCGGCCGGCTTCAACAGGCAGACTTCGACATCGAAAGTGGGTCGAACTGCATATTCCACCGACTCGGGCTTCAGTTCCACGGTGAAGTGGTCGAAGACGACCTTTCCCGAGACGCCGTAGATCACGACATGCTTGGGCTGATTAGAAGCCTCAGACCCTGCCGGGTTTGGCTTGGGGACACTGCCCGGGGTGCTTGATGTCCCCAATGAGGCTAGGAGCGCAGTGGCGACTCGTCGCGCCTCGTCGCTCGCTCCTCGGCGCAGCCCGAGTTCCTGTCCGGACGCGTAGTACGAGGATATGAGTTCCCCGCGGCGAACGATCAGAGACTCGCTGCCCCATGGCTGGAGATCTGAATCTTGAACGACATAGGTACCTACCGCCTCATCCCAAGGTCCGACCGGGCGGTCGGTTGTGGCGGTTGTCTCGGCGTAGGGCCCAACGCCGCTCGTGCATGCTGTTGCAGCGTTCGCGACACCGCTCATGTACTGTTTCGCGGCTTCGTCATCGGGGAAGACAATAACCGCCTCAGCGACGTAGTGCTCGTCGCCCTCCTCTCCGTAGCCGCCTCCACTCTCACCGGCGCGGCTTGCCACTCGACGCTCGTATCCCCGTAGCGGGAGCGGCTGTCCCCAGCACACCTTGAACGGCTCGAGACGGCCGTTGTCGGTTGCTTCCCTGTTGACCACGATCCACCGGAAGTCGGCGGGAAACGCCCCAACTGGACTGGCTTCGTCGGCGTCGCTCGTGACGTGCATCAGGACCTCGTTCGACTGGGTGAGCTCTCCGATGATCCCCCAGACCTGAGTGACCAAGAGGCCGATGAGGGACGTGATGATCCCCACCGCCACGCCCACCACAGCACCCGCGGCGCCACCCACGATGGCTCCGAAGAGGGTCCCAGAGCAAGCGAGAACGGTGTTGCCGATCGCCCCCAGCCGACCACTGATGTCAAGGGATCCTTCGATCACTCCAGCCAGGCATTCCCCGGCGTGCCGAATCGCATCGGCGTTTTCCGCCTTCGTCAGCGCTGCGTCTAGCCAAGTTGCCGGGGTCTGGCCTGATGCCATTGCAGCCGCTGTGTCAATGGCTGCGACGAGTACCGCGATCAGTCCAAGGCCAGGATCCACCCGCGCCCCCGTCCACGCATCTTCCATCCCGGCGGTCAGCTCTATCGACGCGTTCCCGCCGGGGACGAGCACTGTTTCTGCTCGGAAGTCATTCTCGTGGGCTGAGTTGTAGGCGAGGAGCGTCAATATTGATGCCAAGTCCGGCGCGGGCTCCCCCGCGCGACCGGTGCCGTGGCCGCTTTGAGGGCGGTACCTCCAAACAAAAGGCGAGTCGCTGTAGATGGATGTGACCACCTTTCCTTCAGATCCATCGACGCAAGCGAACACGCCACCCTTCGCGGAGACGTTGAAAGTCCTGCCGCCAACATGTGCTGGCTCTCCGACGCAGGCGGGCTTCGGAAATCCGACCTTCAGAAACTGTCTGACGTGGTCAACGAACCACTTGCCGATCTCGTCACCCCAGCCGAACCATCCTCCGCTGAAGTGTGGGAGCCTCACTGAGGCTGTGTTCCCGGTGACGGTGACGGGCAGGCCTTCCCATGCCCCCGTGTCGCTGCGCTGGGTCACGAAGAAGAGCGTCTCGAAGTTTCGAGTAATACCTGAGAGGTCCAGTTCCACCGTCACCGGAACAAGTGGTTGGGATCCATCCTCGAACGCGACATCAAAGGCCGCCTCAAGCTCGACACCCTGGACTTCCTTGAGCGGGTCGTCCTTACGCGCCTCAAGGCGCACCTCGGTCCCATCCGGTGCCACACCGGAAGGCCCGGTTATCGTCACGCGGTCAAGGTCGACCACGAAGCCATCATGCTTCACGGTCGCCTCCGGCCCAGCCACGCGTAGTGGACCCACGGAACACCCCTGCGTGACCAGCGCAACTACCGCTACTACCGCAAGCAACCAACGACAGTGATGCCTCAAGACTCCCACGTTCCGCCCCCTCTCGACGGTCACGGCACCGACACTAGACAACCTAGACCGAATCTGAGACCGCGGGTGCCAGCGGCTCGGTGGGAGGTGGTTCAGGGTTCGCGGGCCACTTTGATGACGAGTCTCCCGTCGTCGTCCAGCCCCTCAAAGCTGATCGTCACGTTGAACCAGCGCAGCAGGACCGCACCAGGATTGGGACTGCTGTTCCGTGTGACGACCGCCAGGCTGCCCGAGTAGTTGATGGCGTTCTTCGGGACGATCTGCCTTGTGTTGGCGTCTGGGTCGAGGCGGAGTTCAACTGATCCTCCTCTGGCTGAGAGATAGAAGACGTCCTCACCCTCCCCTTTCCCCAGGGGGAGGACGAGGAGTTTCGTGCCGTCGCCAGTCAGGTTCGCGAGATGGAACTCGGCCGTCCCAGGGGCAACCTCTGCTGTTTCGACCTCGTCCTTGGATAGCAACCCCAACTGGTTCAGCTCTGGCGCCGTGAAGGTGTCTGTCTGGGTGTAGGCCATGACTGACGACGAGTCTTGGGTATCGACGAACTCGCAGCCGGCGAGCGTCACGGGATCTTCACAGGAGACCTCTCCTGCGTGCTTCAGTCCACGATCGTGTCCGTACTCGTGAACGATCACGTGCACCAGATCCGCCGCACTCGCCAGGGCTGACCATCCGACGACCGGCATCGTCTCAGCAGTGTCGTATCCTCCGATCGGCGATTCGTCGTTGCGGCACATCGCGACCTGCGCGATCACCACGTTGATGGCGCTCTCAACCTGCTGCGGCGTGGCCGCGTCCTCGATGAGCTGCGGGTTCTCGTAGTAGTCGCTGCACTTCTCGGAGGATGTCAGCGGTGTGGTCGCGATCGACACCTGCACCCGCGTGTCGAGCCTGCCCCAGGTGCTTCCCTGGATCCCGACGCGGATTGCGTCCAATAGCGTCGTGTCGCTGGCCATGAGTTGCTCGGCGATGGCTGCCTGGTTCGCCTGTACGACCGGGTCCACTCCGCTGGTGACGTCGGCATCTGACTTCAGGATGATCAGATTGAGCCTGGCTGTCTGGGGTGTGGAGGCTGACGGGCTGGGCCACCGGACATCGACGACGGGGACCCCAGTGGTCTCTGTGGCCACCCCGCCCAGCTGGTCGGCACCGTTCTGGCCCCAGCATCGGACCGCGCCCTCGACGCTGAGCGCGCAGGTGTGCCCACTCCCGACGGTGACCGCGACTGCCCGCAGCCCCACCCCGGCCACACTGAGCGGTGCTCCACTTCGAGTAATCCCGGAGCGTAGGACACCGGAGTCGTCGAAAGTGGGAAGGGCGCTCTGCCCCAGCTGGCCCCCAGTGTTTTCCCCCCAGCAGCTCACCTCGCCGGAGGTCGCCCAAGCGCAGGTGTGCTGGCCCTGGCCAGCCGTCACCCCGACCATCGGCGTATCGAGCCCGACCACATCCAACGGCACGTCGCTGAACGCGACGCCCGCCACGAGGCGCCCGTTCCAGTCATGGCGCGGCACGGCCCCGACCCCCAATTCGCCGAAGGTGTTGGCGCCCCAGCACTTGACGCCGCCGGCAGTCATCACTGCGCAGGTGTGAGTGTTGCCGGCCGACACAGACGCTGCCCCAGAGCCGAGGCCCACGACTTCCGACGGAGTCACCCTGCCCCGATCGAGGCCGTCGTCCGCAGGCTCCTGCCCGTCCTCGGTGGCACCCTCGTCAAGAGTGAGAGGCGTTCCGTCGCCCAACTGGCCGGATGCATTGTCACCCCAACACTTGACGTCGCCACCATCCGTCACCGCACACGTGTAGCCCGAGCCGGCCGACAGCCCAACCACACCCGTGGACAGACCCGTCACCGCCACTGGAACGGTGCGGTCGACCCTGGTCCCGTCTCCGAGCTGGCCGCTGGCGTTCAACCCCCAACATTTCACGGCGCCGGTGCTGGTGAGAGCGCACGTGTGGCCACCCCCCGCCGAGACCGCCGCCACACCAGTGCCCAGGCCGATCACCCCGACCGGCACGACGCTGTCGAGCCTGGTGTCATCACCGAGTTGGCCGTTGCCGTTCCTGCCCCAGCACTTCACCCCACCCTCCGACGTGACGGCGCAGGTGTGAGCACCCCCGCTCGAGACCCCCAGCACTCCGGAACCCAGACCCGCCACTTCCACGGGTTCCACGTAAGGCGAGCGGATGCCCGCACCGAGTTGCGCGGCCGAGTTCTCGCCCCAGCACACGACCTGACCGGCCGGTCGCACCACACAAGTCGTGACTCCCCCACTGGACAAGCGCGGACCAACGACGCTGGCGACGGCCCCCGATGAGCCTGGCGACGACACCGAGCCCGGCGTCGAACTCGCCCCTTGCCCCGGCCCGCTGTAGTCGATTCCACACCCCCCGGTACCTACGACGAGAGCAATGAGGACCGCAAGCGCCTGCTGCCGACACCCAGCGGCGCCTTCCCGGAACGCATGCCTCACCAGGCCACCCCCTCGACCGGACCAGCGGGGCACCTCAGTAAGTCCCGCAGCGGTCTTCTATTCCGCACACTATGGCAAGCGACAGCTCGCGAGGTTCGTCTTTCGAAAGATCTCCCTCGCGTGACCCCATAACCGCGCCGCCGGGTGAGTAGTCGACATGGTGACTCTTCGAGCTCCTCGCGCAACGTCGCGTTATTGCCGAGCCTTTCAAGACCTGTCGCTCGTCGTCGCATGCCGAATGATCAAACGATCAGCTACCGCTGTGCGGTATCGACATGAAACCCTGAGGGGAACCGATATGTCGAAGGTGCCTCTCGCTTTTACGGACATGTCACTTTCACAAGCAACATCATCCGCAGCCAGAGGCACCTTCCACGTCATCCCGTTACGGACCAGGGGGCACCCGTCAATGAGAGCGAGGGGCTCTAGCTAGCGGTAGCAGCGCCAGGCGTCCCAACTGTCGCTGACTCGGCCGGAGTAGGCGTTGCTGCTCCACCAGTAGGGCTTGGGGTACTGCTGGCGGCAGGCGAGGTTCATGTCGACGCTGACCAGCACACCGTTGATCTTGGCGCAGCGCCAACCGTCCCATCGGTTGTTGATGTTGACGGCCTTGCTAGCGACGTAGGGGTTCCCCGACGGCACGTTGACTTGGCAGTAGCGCGCGACGCTGACCCCTCCCAAGAGGGTTGCTGCCGACGCAGGTGGTGCGGCTACGGCGCTAGTCAACAGCAATGCCGCGGTTGCGATCGCAACCTTCTTGAATGCAACTCGGATCATCTCTACAAATCCCCCTTCAGTGATGCGGCAAGACCCCCCTGCCCCATGGTCCCTACAGATATCACTTCGACTCATCACGGGAGGATCGGGACAAAAAACTTTAGCTAGTTGGCTAGACCTATGGCTGCCCTATCCATGGTGTTCTCGCAAGAGGGCTACAGACAGATAGGCCATGGCCCATTCAGCTCAGGACAACGTCCATGAGAAGCTGGCCTAGCCACGCTGAAGCGGTGACCCAGTAGGGAAGTATCCACTGGTTCGCGGCTTGGGCGACCGGCATGAGCCATCCGCCGAAGATTCCAAACAGCAGGAGCGCAGCCATCCCCGTCGTGGCGCTGTGACCTCGCGATCGAGTCATTTCATCTCTTCTCTGTCGATTCCCACGGTGTGCCGCGAGCCGCGGAACCCAGGTAGTCCCGCAGACTGGGACTATACCCGTTCTAGGCGTCCTAGTCCAGCAGTCCGGGACTATGGTCGGTTGGGTTCCTCCTCTGCATCAACGGCGCCTGCCTGAACCGCGCTGTCCACGACTGCGTTGAGGTTGATGGTTACTCCAGGGAGCTGAAAGCTGTCGGGGTGAGTTCCGAATGCTGTCCGGAAGAGGGAGATGCGTCGATAGATCGCTGAGCGGCTCATCCCCAGTTGAGACTGCAGCCCCTCGAAACCACCGCAGGTATGCCACGCGATCCAGAAGCCGATGGAGTCGAAGGTCGCGCCGCGCGCCAATGGCGTGATGATCGGAGACAACGGCTTGGCGAGAGCCTTGGAGATGGGGAGCCCCACGGCCGAGACGTAGCCGTCCCATGCTTGCTGCAGACGCCCTCGTGCGATTCCTTCGCCGTCGGGTGACGGGCTTCGCTGCTGACGATAATCCGGCACGTGTGCCACCTCCTAGTCCCAGGTAGACAGACTAGTGCCCTCGCGTCTCCGCAGCGCGCTAGAGACCTCGCCGAGGAGAATCGGGGATGTTCTGCGACGCCGCCAACTACTCGACAGGTACGGCGAGATAGCGGAACCGGCCGCGCGTTCCGGGCAGCTCGGAGTAGTCCCGCCAGGCCAGCGTGTACATGCCCGCCAGGTCGATGGGTGTGGTGCGGCTAGCGCTTGTCCCTGGTCCGGTTCTCGGGCCCCAGGCGCGCGCGCCGGTGAGAGTCAGCCCGTCGTGGAGACGAAACGCGTCTGCATTCGTGACGCGATCGTGTGTCGGGGCTCGCCAGTACGAAGGGTCGTTGGCGAGAACGAGCACGAGGCCGGCCTTCGCGTATCCAGCGGCCATGAGCTTCTCGACGCGGGCGATGTCCTTGACGCAGTCGTAACCGCGAATGTCCTGGGCTGACTGCCGCAGCAGGGCGAACTGTTCCCCATCGACTTCGCCCTCCCACTTGTCGGTGAGGTACTTCAACTCGATCGCGAGGGACCCGCCGTCGGTCGGATCAGTGACAAGTAGATCGAGGTGGGTGCCCTTCACCGGCCGGGTCTCCAGCCGCACACGAAGGCCGGGATGCGCCACGTGGATCGCCCACGCCAGCGCCTGCTGGAAATCGGCTTCGGAGTGGAAGACGGGACGCTCCCCCGCGAGGCCGGGCAGTAGCGCGATCACATCATCGGCACGGAACATAGACCCTTCCTACACCCGTACCGGCCTCCAAGCGCACAAACCGGGGTCGATGCCGCCTGGGGGCGCATCGTTCCACCCGGGTCGCCAAGTGCCAGCTCCGGTCGGCAACGCCGGGCAGGGTACGCCGGCCAGGCATCGTCCTTCCTCACTCCGGCTTTAGTTACGTTGCGTTACGTCATTACGTTACGTGCCGCGTGGTATGGTGACGTTATGACGCAGCAGACTGATCAGCGGATGTGCCGCTTCCCGGGGTGTGAGCAGTCGGCGGTGCCGTCCGATGGCACGGGCCGTCCGCCGGAGTATTGCGACGACCCTGGTCACACTCGGGCGGCTGCGTGGCGTGCGCGGCAGAAGTTGGCGGAGGGGCCTCGACAGGTTGAGGCGTATCCGGTCGACGCGGCGCGGCAGCGGGCGAGCATGATCACCGGCCAGGTCACGGGGATGATCGAGCACCTGGGCCAGCAGCTCAGCGTCCTGGTCGACGAGCTCCGCACCGTCGGGGACCCGGAAGTCGTCGAAGCGCAGCTCGAAGCGGTCTCCAGCGAGGCCGCCGAGCAGGTCGCCAGCGCCAACGCCCGCGCCACCCGGGCCGAACAGACCCAGCGACGCGCCGAAGCGGAGAAGGCCGAAGCGGACGCCGCCGCCACCGAGGCCACAGTGGCTCTCGAGCAGCTCACAGCCACCCTCGACCAGGTACGCCTCGACCTCACGGAGACGACCCGGGCCCGTGACCAGCTGTCCGGTGACCTCGCCGCTTTGCGTGCCGCGATGGACGCCGAGCAGGAAGCAGCCCGGGAGGTCCAGGCCCAGTTACGCAGCGACCTTGCGGCTGCCCAGGCCGAATTGCGGCACACCGTCGAGCAGCGCGACGCTGCCATCGTCCGCGCCGACGAGACGCAACGCGCTCTCATGGCGGCCGAGTCACGCGTCGAGTCGGTGACCGCTGAGGCGGAGACCCTCCGGTCAACGGTGGGTGAGCTGCACGGTGTGGTGGCGGGGTTGACTGCGGAACGTGACGCTGCGCGCGGGGAAGCGCAGCGCGAACGTGTCCATTCCGACCAGCGCGTGGCGGACCTCCAGGTCGCGTTCGAGGCGCAGCTCAGTCATCGCCAGGCCGAGATCAATCAGGCCAGGGAAGAGGCGCAGGCTCATCTTGAGCGAGCCATCCGCGCGGAAGCACGCGGGACCGCGTCCAAACGTCGTCAGGGTCCTTCGACCTGAGAAGCGGCCTGACCGAGCCGAGTCATCGCCACTGTTCGTCGATGGGCTGAACGCCGTTGGCCGCGGCCCGGTGGAGATCGCGGGCTGCGAAGAACAGGCGGCGCCGGGCCTCGTCGGTCCTGTCTGTCACCAGCGCGGTCCACAGGGCGGTCATCTGGGGGTGCTGGACCAACGCGCACCGCCACGGGTCGAACACCCACACGCTGGATCCGCGAGCTTGGGTGTGTTCGACATGGAAGAGCCGTCGGGCATTGCCTGCGTCATCGGGGCGGGCCAGCTTGCCGGCCACGATTTCGCCCAGTCGCATGACGAAGCAGACCGCTGCCAGGTCGATGAGCGAACTCTCCTGCCATGGCAGCGTCTCCTCTTCGATGAGTAGTGAGGCGGCCTTGGCTGCGGCAGCCACCGTCGCCACATTTCCCTGCCGTCGAACACGGATGCCGTCCGGGGCGCCGCGGCGGATCTCGTCCGGGAGGGTGTCCCACGTGGAGTAGGTGATCGACCCGGAGTGGGTTGCCAGGTAGCCGTCGCCGTCTGTCAACCGCACCTCGGTGAGGGTGTCCCACTTCGGCAGGAGGGCATCGGGGAGGCGGGCGCCGAGCAGCGCGGCCATCCTGTTGGCGGTGGTCTTGGCTTTGACGATGCCGCGCAGCGTCTGGGCCCGCACAGCCAACTCCCTCGCGTGGGTCACCAGGTCTGTCGCGGAGGTGGTGGTGGGGTCGACGAAGGCGGAGAGGCCGGTGACGAGCATGCTGCCCCCGAGGCCGGGGATGTCGCGGAAGTCGTCACTGGTGGCGAACCCTGCTTCGATGAGCGCCGATCGCCGCCCGGGATGCAGACGTGTCGGCACCGCCAGCCACGGCCGGTCGGACTGAGGGTCATGACCATGACCGGGCTGTACTCCGGTGGCGATCCACCCGGGGACACCGCCCATCCGCCAGTAGTTGCCGAGGCGGTCAGCCCCGGCCAACTTCAGCAGCTCCCCCAAGGGGTCGGTGATTCGCCAATCCTTCAGTGGAAACATGTCCCGCTCCATCATCTGGCTCCATTTCGATCCGTCTACTTGTTTCGACGCACGGGCACCGGGATTGTTAACGAACATCTAGATTCATGGAGCATGGGGGGCACGGACGAGACCGACGGTGACCCGTTTGCGCGCTGGTCAGCCGATGCGCATCGGATCGCCGCGCGACTCATCATGGATCGTGGGCTGGCCGAGGATTTGGCGCAGAGTGCCCTCAAAAGGCTGTGGGGACTCGAGGAGGTTCCCAGGAACGTTCCGGCGTGGTTGACCACCACCATCCGCAACCTCGCGATCGACCGTCACCGCCGCGACCTGTTGCGTCCAGGAATCCCCGATGACGGGTTGGCTGACATGGCGGCATCGAGGACCGTTTCCGGTGGCGTTGTTGAGCGCGCCTACATCCAGCAGGTGTTGGACGCTCTCCCCCACCAGCACCGCGATGCGCTGCTGCTGTCAGCTGCAGGGTTCACCAACGCCGAGATCGCCGAGGAACTGGGGCTCGCTTCCGCGGCCAGCGTCGCCGCGATCCTGTCACGGCTGCGCCGGCACCTCCGCGAGGAACGCGACCAGGCCGCGACAAGCCACACCCCCTCCCCCGGGCCCCGTCCCAGGGCCGCTGTAGCGTCAAGGAATCATCACCCCGGCAACGAGGCAGGAGTATCAATGAACCAGGTTCCCGTCGAGGTAGCGGAGCGGATCCGCCAAGCACCCGTGGATGATCACTTCGTGATCCCCGGTGCGACACCGGTGCCCTTCTTCGGGAACCAACCCGGTGCCCGTGTCGCGACGGTGGGCATCAACCCCAGCAGCCGCGAACTCCTCACCGACCAGGGTGTCGAACTCGACGGTCCCCGCCGACGTTTCGAGACCCGACAGAGCCTCGGCCTGTCGGACCCAGCCGCTGAGTTGAGCGACGACCAGGTCGCGGCGGTCTATCAACGCTGCCTGGACTACTTCAACGACACCAACGTCGCCTACTGGACCTGGTTCAAGCAGCTCGAGTCGATCATCGGCCCACTCACCAGCGCCAGTTACCTTGATGGAACCGCCTGCCACCTCGATCTGGTTCAGTGGCCCACCAAGCCAGTCTGGAACGGCATCACGGACGTGCGAGTGCGGGAGGCGTTGGCCGAAAGAGACCTCGAGTTCCTCCTGGGACAGCTGAGCGCGCCACAGCTGGAGATCGCCTACCTCAACGGCTCACAGGTCCACAAGGTCCTCAGCACCCTGATCCCCCTCGAAACGAGGAAGGCAACCTTCCGCGAGGGGATGACCCGCACGTTCTACCGCGGGCGATACGGACACACCGCCATCGTCGGATGCTCAGCCTTCATCCAGAACGCACACATCCGAACAGAGGAAAGGCCCGGCTTCGTCGCATGGATCGTCGCCGAATGCCGCAAGGACCTGCGCGGCCTCGGGAGAGAAACCGACGCGTGAGCCGCGGCCAACCAGCGGCAACACGCACGTCAGCGCACCGTGTGCTTGGCGTGAGTGTGGACAACACTTGGGCAGCTGAGTATTCGCAGCACTGCAGGCTCTCTGGCGAGCTCGGGAAGGCAGACGGACACCGCAGCCTGGCTGCGCAGTGACCGCATCACGTCTCCCTTCTCAACCGGTCGTGCCGGCTCGGTTGCCCGATCTGACCTCGCGGTCAGGGCCGGCGGGAAGCGACCTCTCGTAGCCTGTAGCCGAGTTTCTGGAACTCGGCGGGGACGTCGGTGACGGTGGCCGCTGCTGCACGTATCGCCTGAGGGCTGACGTCGGCGCCGTAGGTGCGGGTCAGCCAAGTCTTGAAGTCGTGCAGGCCCTTCGAGCGGTCCAGGCCAGGCCTGGCTGCGTCATGCTCAGCGCGTAACTCAACCCACGACTTGTGCGCTTTCGGCACGATGGCCTCGGCCGGCAGGTACTCGACGATGTCTCGTGCGGCCAGTCCATATGGGAGGAGTCTCTCGCTGATGCCCTTCTTCAACGCTCTGGCCAACCAATGGGAGATCCACTGGTACTCCTCGCCTTTCCGGCCCCGCATCTGGCCGGTGAGGTAGTCGATGGCTAGGTCGGCATCCCCGCTCAGGTAGCGTTCTTGAGCCTCCTGCCAGGTTGCGTCGATCTCGCTGGCCGCCACGTTGTCCAGCAGCGCGACGACATGCGCGGTGGTCATGTCGAACAACAACTGGCTCTCGACAGTTGAGGGAAGCTTGGCTCCTCCGCGCATCGCGACGATCTTGACTCTCGACGATTCGATTACATCTGGCAAGAGTGCGCGGACCACAATCTCGTCGTGTTCGCCCTCGACCAACAGGAAGATCCGGTACATGCCGATAAGGTCCGAGGGGAGGAGACCCAGCTCAGCGTAGGACTCCTCGAGGTCGAACTTGGGCATCTGGCTGGCCGAAGTGGGCCCCCCTCGGTGACGGTGGACGTGGATCAGGCTGACCTCGGGCCGGTTCAGGATCTCGGGCGAGTGGGTGGCTACAACGACTTGAGGACCGGCGACGGTCAGGCCGTCCAGGCCGTGGGCCATGTGCCGCTCTGCCGCCCGATGCAACGCCGCTTCCGGCTCGTCAATGATCACCAGATCCGCTGGCCGGAACCGCTGCTCCAACCAATCCCAGTTGGGTGCCGGCACGTGACCTTCATCTTCGTTGGGAGATGGGATGGGGACGCGGTCAAGTGCTCGGCGTATGGCGATGCGTGCCCAACGGCTCTCAGCGGTGGACAGATCGGCGATCGGTACAGCTTTCTCCCACGCGGCGTCGGGGGTCTCCAGTTCGCGGTCCTTCAGTAGGGGCAGTGTGGCAGGGCTCGTCCAGACTAGGGGTGAAGAGGTGAGCCATTTGTGTGGTGGGGCTAGCGTGAGTCGCAGCTCGGGCCCATCCTGGAGCAGGCTGGTGAGGATCTGGTTGGCTTCTTTGGACAGGGCTGTTACCCAATCCCGCATTCGGGGTTCCAGGGTGAACGAGTCGGGTGAGGAGTCCCAGCCTTGGACGAATCGCCACTGGTTCAGCACGATCGAGAATCGCTGTGCTGTGAACGCATCGAGGTCCTGGTCGATGGTTTCGTCTTGGAGTACCCAGGGGATGTGGTCTACTTCCGCGATTCGAGCCATCGGGATGGGGAGCCCGTCGTTCACCATCTTGGTGAGTCGCTCATGACTGTCCAAACCCAGCAGTGTGTCATCTGTGAAGATCCAATCACGATCCCATTGCCAGGAGGCGACTGGAAGGTTCAGCCAGTATCGAGTCAGACCGTCAGAGGCCCAGGGGATCAGGTTCCCCTCGTGGGTGTTCCACCAGTGGTCGGCCGTGACGGCGCCGCTCACCCATTCGGCCACAGCTAACTCGATGGCATAGTCTTCCCGGATCGGCGGCCGGTCGGCCACCTCTCTGAGAAATCTCCTCACCAATCCCACCAACAGCTCGACCTGGACAGCACTGGGTGTGCCGGTGGGGGTGTCGTCTGCGGAAAAGATTGCTTTGATGAGAGGGCGTCCTGCTAGAGCGATCCGATCGAACTGCTCGATGGCTTCTGCTGTCACGGGGGCGCTCGAGGAAAGGTCCGCGCCTGGTGCGGCGCAGACCCACACGTCCCACCTCGCCTCCGTGATACCGGTCGGCACCAGCGCCAAGTATCCTGACCGCGCGAGTTCCTGAACCAGTTCTTCCGGGACCTCAAGTCGCTCGCTCGCAGGGGGCCGGTAGTGACGACCACCCTGCACGAACCACCGCCGGATAGCCTCACCTAGGGCGTCCTTGCTCCACCAGTTCTCGCGCTGAGTCCGATCGCCTTGATCCAGCCAACGGACCCGGGCGTCGTTGATGATGATGTGAGTGCCAGGAGATGCTCGACCGGACAGCGCGTCACGAAGAGCCGCCAAGATCTGGGACTTGCCGGCTCCGTTGCGTCCGTAGAGCGCGGTGACACCCTCACCCAACTCGACGGCCACATCCCGCAGCGGGCCCGCATCACTCCTGAGACCCACCACTCGCGGCCGGCCAGCAACCAGTGCACCCTCATCGCCACCCATTCCATACCTCCAGATCAGGCGACAGCCCATGGTCACCATCGGCACCGGGCACACAGCAGTATGGAGTCTATCGACCGTGCCTGCCTGGCTCCGGGGGATCCTGACCTGCACAGATCCTGCTCAACATCCCGGCATCGAGGGCGTCCTCCAGCAGCCGGGTGGCCGGAAACCCCTTCTTCCGTTCGCATGCAGTGACGTCTGCGGGAGAGCCTGCGCGGCAGTAGCCTCACTCCATGCTTGGCGGACGCGATCATGTTGCTGAAGCGATGCGGGCGCTGGCGGGTCAACGCTGGCCGGTCGCGGAGGCGGTCAACCACGTCACTGCGGTGCCCGGTCTGTACGCGATCTACGGCCATGAACAGGTTTGGGGTGACCTCGGGTTGCCCTATCGAGCAGAGACGCCGCTCTATGTCGGGAAGAGCGAAGACAACTTGGTGAGCCGCGAACTCGGGACACACTTCGCTGTTGGCACTGGTCGAGCGCAGACTGGCAGTTCCACTGTCCGGCGCTCGTTCGCTGCGCTGCTGCGTGGTGAACTGGGTCTGCACGGTGTGCCTAGGAACCAGAAGGACCCGGGCCACTTCGACAAGTATGGACTACTGCCGGATGCTGATGCCCGGCTGACCGCGTGGATGCATGCGCACCTGACCGTCGCCGTGTGGCCGGCGCCTGCTGACCTTGATCGCAAACTCAAGAACGTCGAAGACGAGATCATCGAGGCGTGGGAGCCGCCCCTGAACCTGCGCGGTAACCCTCACCCCTCGGCCGAGCTCCGAGCTGCAAGGAAAGAGATGGCCACGGAGGCAGCAGCTTGGGCAGCCCGGGAGGGCATCAGCGGACACACTTGAGGCCGCCACGGCCACATTGCCTGTCGCGTGCGGCTCATTCCACGCCGCGGCTCTCCCAGTCGCCGAAGGTTTCGCCTTCGGTTGAGATCCAGGCTGCGCGGCCGTTGCATGACCGTCCGAGTGCGATCGCGCCTGCCGTCGATGGGGAAGTGAAGACCACGTCGCGGGACACCAGGCCGGTGCCGTTGACGACCGTGATGGTGCCGTTAGCGACCAGCTTTGCGTGGAGCGCGCTGTAGGAGGCGTAGGCGCGAGCGGTGCTGGGACTGTATCTGGCGCTCTCGCGAACGTTGCCGACCACGGCTGAGCCGGCCAGCATGGTGAACTCGCCATCGATCTGCTGGGCCTTGGCGTCCACACCTTGCTTGGCGTTGACGAGTCGGAACAGCGGCGAGATCAGCTGGTCAACCAGACTGGGACCAGGTGCTTTGAGTTCACGAACGCGGATCGCGTTGACGCCGAGCACTGGCAGTACGACTTGTACTTGTTCGATGAAGTACTCCATGTCGGACCGGTCTGCCTCGGGCAGTGGTGCCGGTGGTGGCTGGGTGCCGTTCTCCAGCTCCACGCGGGCGGCGCGTGTGGCCAGGTCGATCAGTCGTGACTCCAGGTAGCGGACGTGTCCTTTGGTGAGGTTCTCGTCCTTCGATGTGACGACCACTGCCCGATCCCAGAACTCTTTGCCGCGTTGGTGGGATCGGAGCCGGTCGGCGACGTCTTCGGCTTCCCCGATGTAGCAGCGGACTCCGCCGATAGCGGCCTCGTCGTCGCCCAACAGAAGGTAGACGCCGGGCCGCTGTGCCTCGGATCGTTTGAGCAGGTCACCGAGATCGGATCGCCGGCCTGAGAGCACATGCCCGGTCCAGTTTGTGATCTCGGCCGTGGTCAATCCGCCTGGCGTTCCGTCGACCAGGAAGAGCTTCAGTTGTCTGCCACCCATGCTGGCAGCGTACCCAGACACCTGTCCTCGGTGATGGCGCCTCGGGGGCACAGGAGGAACGCGATCTCGAGCAGGTCGAACGTCGGGGCCGAGACAGCAGGCTGCCTGATCTTCTGGGTGGTGGGTCGTCTAGCGGGTGATGGGGTTTCAGGCGGGGGTGGCGGCTAGTACTGATCGGTCTCCGAACCGGAACAGGGTCAGGTGGAGCGGTTGGGTGGGAAAGAAGTCGGCGGCGTTGTGGTTGTCGCGACCGAGGGTGCCGAATTTGAAGGGCTTGAGGGCCTGGTGCAGCAGTGCTGTCAGCGCGGCAGGGTCGGCCAGTTCTTCGCGGAGCTGGTCCATCGTGGGGAGATGTGAGGGGTAGGGGGTGTCGGTGTCGCCATCTTGGAGGATGGTCGATCCGGCGAGTACGCCCTTGACGCCGTCGAACCGGATCTGCAGTTGGAATCCTGTGGTGGCGTGGGAGCTTGGTCTGAGTTCGAGATGGATGTTGGAAACATCACAGTTCTCGGTGGGGAATCGAACCATGAGGGCGTAGGTGCGGCCCCCGACCCGGACGGGTTGCGTGGTCAAGTCCACGGCTTGCCGGAGGTAGGTGATGCGTGAGCGTGCGACTCGGGCGAAGGCCATGCGTCCGCTGGGGTTGAGGATGATCGGGTAAATGAAGAGGCGGGCGAGGTTGACTCTGGTTGTTGTTCCGTCGCCGGCGGGGAGCCGCCAGTTTGTGAGGTCTGTGTCGCCGTCAGCTAGCAGTGTCTGGTAGCTGCGGTCTGCCGCCCACCCGAGTTGTGTCAGTACCTTCTGGGGGGAGGCGACATCGGGGTTGCTCAACACCTGCCCTAACCCGTCGGAGACCGGGGACCCCTGGAATGAGATGTCGTTGAAGACGTTGTCGAACAGGTCTTCGGGGTAGTAGCCGGGAGAGTGCCAGTAGGCGCGGCATCCCAGCATCGACAGCAGGTCCGCTAGTTCGAGTGCTTCGGCCTTGTCGCGGACGTGGAAGACCCCTGTTGTGCCGGGGTACTTTGATGTTTCCAGGTTGATGACGACCCAGGACTTGTCAGTTGCCATGCTGGGCTCCTTCCGGGTTGGGGCGATGATCTGCCAGGGTGCTGGCGTCGGTGGCCGCAGGGGTGGTCATGGTGCCGTCTTCCGTCGGTGAAGGGGTGGCGCTGGTGGGGGTCGCTGGTGGTTCTGGGGGGGTGAGGGGGGCGTTGTGACGGATGGCGTCGAGGAGGGTGGTGCGGGCGGTTGCGGCTCGGGCTGCGAGGTCCTGGGCTGTTGAGTGGAGAAGGTCCAGTGCGGCGGCGGCTGTTTGGATGGAGGTCTGGTCGTCTGGGGGGATGATGGGGATTTCGAGGTCGCGCAGGGCTGCTCGGCGGATGGTGGTTCCGGTTTGGAAGCGTCTGTTCCAGGCGCCTGTGAGGGCGGTGGCGAGGTAGGCCGGCTGCAGGAGGTCTTCCTTCACGATGCGCAGTCGGTAGACGCCGGTGGCGGGCAGGTGGCCACCTGTGGTGTCCACTCGTGCGCGGATGGTGTGCATGGTGGTGACCAGGACGTCGCCCTTGTGGGTGAGGTCTGGGTGCTGGTCGTGGCCTTCGGGTAGCGCGGTTCTGCGCAGTGTCGCGTCGCGTACGTCGGCGGCGGTCGCGATCCGCTCCTGGAGTTCGGGGGCCGCGTCGGCGTAGCGTTCCGCCGGTTTCCCGGTGGACTGCTCCAGTACCCCTTCGTCGAGGAGCTCTCCCACGGTCATGACGCGCGACTTGGGCAGGTTGGTTGGGCCGGGGAAGGCCGACAGGGTCTGGATCTGGTCGGCGGTGGCGTGGATAGTGCGTCTCGCCTCGGTGTAGGTGGCGGCTATCTCGCTAGGGGCGATCTCGGTTCGGGTGAGCCAGAGACGCGGCGAGAGTTGGGAGTCCTGGGCGAGGACGTCGGCGATGGGGATGTCCACATGCGGGACCCCCCTGCGGGTGGCTGGGTCGTTCAGCCAGCCCGCTGCCAGGTCTTCGGGTGCGGATTCTGCTGAGGCGTCGATGAAGAGGATGCGCGGATCGGGGGCGGTGTGGGGGCGGCGGACCACCCACAGGGCCAGGGGAATGGTGATGTTGGGCAGCAGTTTGCCGGGCAGCCCGATGATCGTCTCCACGCAGCCCTGTCGCACCAGCTCTGCGCGGATCTCACGCTCGTTGTCGCGGCTGAGAACAGCGTGGGGGGTCAGCACGTATCCGCGTCCGGTCTCGGACAGGTGCGCCACGACATGCTGCAGCCAGCCGGTATCTGCGGAGGTGAGCGGCGGGGTACCGAACTCGAAGCGTGGATCGGTCAAGCGGGTGGGGGTGTCGGGGGATCGGAGCCCGAACGGCGGCTCGAGGATGATCACGTCGGCGCGAAGCTCAGGATCGGCATCCTTGGCCAGGACGTCGGTGTGGGCCAGCTCCAGTTGGACGTCGTGCAGCTCGGCGCGCTGGCCGGCGATGCGCAGGGCCCGCTCGTTGAAGTCGTGGCCCACGATTCTGTCTGGTGCAGCGCCGAGGGTGACGGCCTGGAGCAGCGCTGCGGCGATCCCACACGCCGGGTCATACAGCGTCCCACCGGGTCGCGCTGCCGCAAGGTTGGCGAGCAGTGTGGCGGTGCGGGAGCCGACGAACCCGAGATCGGCTCCGCTTTTGCCCTGGGACTTAGACAGCCGCTCCAACGCGTAGTCAGCCACAGCGTGCAGGTTGCCCATGTCGACCGAGTCGATCGCCTCCTGAACCCGCTGACGGGTCTTGTGGTCGACCTCACCCCAGGCCGGCTCCTCGCTGCTGCCGGTCTTGCGTGCTACCAACAGCGACAGCAGCAGATCGGTGGCCTCGTCGACCGACAGGCTCCCCCGCAGCACGTTCATCGCCGCCCACACCCGAGACTCGCCGGCATCCTGCTTGAGTTCGATGCCGCGGCCCTTGAGCCACTCCCCCACTTCCTCGACGGAGAACAGGGGCTTGGAGGCAGATCCGCCTACCGGTTGCGGGAAGTCGGCCGACCGCTTGCGCCAGTTGCTCACCGCGCCGCGGGAGACGCCGGCCAGGTCGGCGATGTCGCTGGGTGAGACCCAGCCCTGCTCGGGGCTCATGCCGCACCGTGGGCGGTGTCGGCTTCGGCGAGGAAGAAGACGGTGTGTGCTGCGGCCATACGGAGACGCCGTGAACATCCGTCGGCGTGGGCAACCACGGTCACCGAAACCCCCTGGGCCCCGAGACCGGCGACGGCGTCGGTGAAGATCCCGTCGCCGGACACGAGCACCACCTCGTCAAAGCGTTCTGCGATGCGCTCATCGGCGATCACCTCGAGCAGCGCCAGGTCGGCCCCGTTGTCGCCGGAGCGGACCACCAACCGTGGCCCGGGCCATCCCCAGCCAGTGGCGAGGAGCCCGACATGGCTGGTCGCGATGATGATCTGCTCCTGACCGTGCAGTGACACGGCCTCCAGCAGGGCCTGGCGGGCGTTGACTGCCTGCTCCTCGACCAGGACAGCGCCCCGGGCGATGTTCTCGATGTCGACCAGCACCAGGCGGCGGCCGCGGAGTGCACGCTTCTTGACGGGCGGCTGCGGTGCCGCGGGGGTGGCCACGACGCTCGGCGTGGCGGGGACGATGTGGATCAGATTTTCGCTCATGGGTAGACAGTAGCACCCACCCCGACATCGTGTCAAGTGTGAATCTGGTTCACGGCCTAACGTCCGAGGGAAGAGTTCACGGTGATGTGTCAAGCCCGTATTAACCGGTTAATTGGGCTGGTCGGGGTGTCCCAAGCTGGGACACCCCGCGAACGGCGATCCGGGTGAATCAATGTGAATCACCCTCGGTTGCCCTTTGCATCGTCCCATGATGAGACGACACAAAGGAGTGAAAATCAGATATACACCACATGTGGCAGGCTACCGGCTTGGTGTCCGCAAGGGCGGCGTCATCCGTCGCCTGGCTTTGACGATGCCGCGAAGGCAGCCGACTCTCGTACGTCACCAGGTCTGTCGCCGAGTGGTCATGGGGTCGGCGAACGAATCGAGGGCCGGTCTATGCACTCAGTGGTTCATGATCTGCATCAAGCGGGTTAACCGGTTAATTCCCCCTGTGCCTCGGTGACGGTCGCTCCACACATAGCTCGGCTTCGGACCCCCGAGAGCTTCACGGGCTACTGGCAGGAGGTCTGCTCGAGGGTTCAGACGCGTCTGAAGGATCGTTTGAAGGGATTGGCTGCCCACACGTCTGCGCGGCCTCGTTGGAGGTCCAGAGCGCAGCGGAGTCGATGGGCGATCGCTGGCGGGTCGGGGAACATCGAAAACGCCGCCCCCGACTCGCGGCTCTTCAGGTAGAGGGACAGCTCGGAGTCGTCCCAGTGTGTGGTTCCGTCGTCGTAGGGCGGACCGAGGTAGAGCACCTTGTAGAGGAGCCCGTCTCCATGGATGAGAACGGCTGTTTCGGCCTGGTGCGGGTAAATCAGCATCTGCCGGCGCTCGACGAGGCTGTCCGCGAATTCGGGGTCAAGCGTGAGCAGCTCCGCGATCAGCGGGTCGTCCTCGACAGGCATCTGGGTGCCTTGCGGGAGTTCCAGCCCCAACGACTCAGCGAGCTCGTGAGGTCTGGCGTTGAGTACCTCGACCAGGGCTCTCACGGTCGCCCGGGCTGCTGCCTGGAGTTCGTGATCGTGGCCATGTTCCAGGCCGATCCACCAGTTCGGCATGTCGTGGTCGGGCGGGGTGAAGCCGAGCTCGCCGAGCCACGCCTGGTCGAAGTCGGAGACTCCCCGATCAAGCAGGGCGGCACCAGGGACCTCGATCAGTACGGCGTCTCCCTCATGGGAGGCCATCTGGTAATACATCTCCTCGGCAGGGGCCACGACCTCCACAGTGAGTGACCGACCGGTGCCCCGGATTCCGACCAGCTGCTGCGCGATCGCTGCGGTGAGACTGTCGAGGAGCAGCATCCCTGCCTGCGTGGTGTTGGTCACATGTGCTCAGTTGCGGCGGCTGGTGTCGCGTCGACAACGGGGAGTTCGAGGAATCGGAGGTGAACTTCGATCTTCTCGGCCGTCAGATCGGTTGGTTCGATGATCTCGTAGCGGCCCCCGCAGATCAGCTCGAGTTCCTCGGCCACGATCCCGGAGTGGATCCAAGCCGGGATGGCTGGGAATGGGCCGTGAACGATGAAGGTGAACCTGTCGCCGTAATGACGTGCGATATCGGGATCGAAACTGGCACCCCACAGCGGCATGGTGATCTCGCCTGTGGCCAGTGACTGGAGGATCTGCTGGTCCTGGGTGCCCTTCTTGATGCCGCGACCGACCCAGCTCGACCCGGTGTTCAACTCCTCGGCCCATTCGGCCGGCGTGCGCAGTGGACTCGCAGCCAGGGCATCCAGGAGCGTCCTGGCGCGCTGCGTCGTGGGCTCGTCTCTCCGTGCATCTTCTTCGTACTTGTCGATGAAGTCAGCCCGGAAGTAGTGCCTGATGCCGGTCAGATTCCGAGCTGCCGCCCGGATCGGTGACGATCCCCCCGACATGCCGCCCTGCCACGCCACACACGCATCCTGCAAATCCATGTCCAACCCCCGTTTCCACCCGGCACCTGCAGGGCTTGCTCTATATCTATCGCACGGGCCCGACATTGGCTTCTCCATCCTGGACTTGCTCCACCACCCCGCCCCGGTGGGGAGGGGCGTCGTGGTTGGCCGACGCCGATTCCGTTCCGAGCCGAGGCCCCGACGAAGACGAAGACACCGCTCGACCTATCTGGGTGGCGCGTGCCGTGGCGCCGTCGGCCGGGTGTGACCCATCGGATGCTGGGTGGTGGGGCCGCTCGGCGGGGGTGTGGTTCGTTGTCGGAGGTTGGTTTCGAGGGCGCGGTGGATGGCCTGGGGGTGGAGGCCTTTGAGGCGTGTGGAGAGGTGGTCGAGGTCGGCGCCGAGGTGGGCGAGTCGGTTGAAGTGGCCGCGGGTGGTGTCGCGGTCGGGGTCGGTGAGGAGGGCGGGGTTGGTGGCGTGTGCCCAGTCGTTGAACCGGTCCGGCGGATTCTCGTCCTGGGGGTTGGTGAGGGGGGTTTGGTGGGTGAGTTGTTCGTTGATGGTGGTGTAGCGCTGTCGGGCGGTGTCGAGGTCGTCCTGGTGGGGGAAGGGTTGCCCGTGGAGGGCGGTGGCGTGCGCGTGGCGGGTGTGGTGTTCGGCCAGTGTTTCTTCGTGGTGGGCGATGAGGGCTGGGAGGGCGCGGCTGATCAGGTTCTCGAGTTTGGTGAGGGTGCCTTTCTGCGGGTTCCCGAGGTCCGCATGCGGGATCGTGACGGCGGGGGTGTCGCCGGCGGCGGTGAGGGTGAAGGCGATGTTGCCGTTGCCGAGTGCGGTCATCTGGATCTGGTGGCCGCCGAGCTCGGCGATGAGGCCGAGGTCGAGGTGCTGGTCGGGTCGGAGGTTCAGCTGGGTGAACATGGCGTGCAGCTCGTCGGCGGCGTCGCCTCGTTTGGTGTGGCGCTGACCGTTGAGAGTGACGTGGAACGCGTCACCAGCTGTCGGGATCGTGAGTGCGGCGGCGGCGTGGAGTTCGGGGAGCCGGCCGGTGAGGTGCTCGATGGTGTGCTGGCTGCTGCTGATGGTGTGTCTGAGCGCGATCTGGGTGTGCTTGTGCGCTTCGGCGAGGCGGGTGAGACGGGCCAGGTCGTGTTGGGCTTGGGCGTGTTGGAGGAGGAGGGGGTTACCGGAGGCGATGGCTTTGAATTCGGCGAAGCTGAGGGTGGCTTCGGAGACGTCTTCGATGTCGCGGGCGCCGTCCAGGGTGCCGCGCATGATCTGGTCGATGAAGCGGCCTTTGCGTTCGAGGGTTTGCCACATGTAGGTGTCGAAGGAGCCTTCGGTGATGACCTGGGTGATTTGGACGGTGGTGTTCTGGTTGCCTTGGCGGATGGCGCGGCCTTCGCGTTGGGTGACGTCGGCGGGTCGCCAGGGGGCGTCGAGGTGCATGACGTGGAGGGCGCGGTCTTGGACGTTGGTGCCGGTGCCCATTTTCGCGGTGGAGCCGATCAGCACGGCGATCTTCCCGCTACGGGCGTCGGCGAACAGGCGGGCTTTGGCCTGGTCGGTGGTCGCTTCGTGGATGAACCGCACCGATCCGGGTGGGAGTCCGTTGGCGTGGAGTTGGTCGCGGAGCTCGTGGTAGATGTTCCACTGGTCGCTGGGGGTCGACAGGTCACAGAACACGATCTGCAGCCCGCCGCGGATCGGGGATGGCTGGCCGGTGGCCGGATCCAGATACTCCTGGTTTTTGGTGGTGTGCCAGATGCGGGTGAGTTCGGCGGCGGCGATGTCGACTTTGCCGGGTTCGTGGAGGAGGGGGTGTTGGTCGGGGTCGGTGACCAGGCGCATGTCGAGGGCGGCGAGGCGGCCGTCGTTGCCGATTTTGAGCATGTTGTCGTCGCGGGGGTCGACCTGTCGGCCGGCGATCAGGTCGACGCGGTCGGCCAGCTCGTCGATGTAGCCGGCCAGGGCGTCGGATTTCGCGACGGTGAGCAGTTGCGGGAGGGGGGTGCCGTCGTGGCGGGGGGTGATGGTGGGGACGGGCAGGTTGAGGTCGGCGGCGGTTTTCACGTCGCCGAAGGAGTGGAACATGGTGAGGAGTTCGGGGACGTTGGTGAAGCGGGCGAATCTGGCGCGGAGTTGGAACTTGTCGCCGGTGATGTTGGTTTCGAAGCCGGTGACCACTTCCCCGAAGGTCGCGGCCCAGGAGTCGAAGTCGTTGATCCCGGCGTCGGTGAGGAGGTGGGGGGCGAGGTAGTGCTGCATGACGTACATCTCGGTGACGGAGTTCGCGATCGGGGTGGCGGTGGCGCCGGTGATCACGCGATGCCCGTAGCGCTCACGCAGGAACCACAGTTTCGCGTCGAGGTCCTGGGACCGTTGTGAGCCGTCGATGGAGGCGCCGGGGATGTTCGAGGCGACGCGCAGGTTCTTGTAGTCGTGGAGTTCGTCGATGACCAGGTAGTCGATGCCGGTTTCTTCGAAGCTGATCCCGGGGTCGCGGGGCTGGTCGAGTTTGGCTTTGAGTTTCTCTTCGGCGCGCAGGATCTGCTTCTCGATGGCCTTGACGCGAGATTCGGCCCGGCCACCGGCCTCAGCGACCCGGACCAGCGCGGCACGCATGTCGCGGGTCTGGTCGGTGAGGTAGTCCAGTTCCCGGCGCGGGTCCAGGGAGATGGCTTGGAAGGCGGTGCGGGTGAGGATGACCGCGTCCCAGTCGTTGGCGGCGACGCGGGCGACGAACGCGCGGCGTTTGTCGGCGGTGACCTCATCGGCGCCGGCGGCCAGGACGGTGGCGTGGGGGTAGAGCTGCATCCAGTCGCGGGTGAACTGCGCCAGCAGGTTGTTGGGCACCACGATCGCGGGTTTACGGATCATCTGGAGGCGTTTCAGTTCGGTGGCGCCGATGATCATCTCCGCGGTCTTCCCGGCCCCGACGACGTGGAACAGGCCCACGGATGGCTCGTTGAGCATCCGCGCGACCGCCGCCCGCTGATGCGGCCGCGGGGTGAACGAGTTCACCAAACCGGGAAACGTCAACTGCTGGCCTTCGGCGCTGTAATCGCGCAGCACGATCGAGTTGAACCGGCGGTTGTACTCGGCCTGCAGCCGCGCACCACGCTCGGGGTCCTCCCACACCCACCCGGCGAACCGCTGCGCGAGCAGTCGGGCTTTCTCCTGCGCGGCCTCGGTCTCGGTGGCGTTCAACGTGTCGATCTTGCGTCCGTCACGGTCGGTGTGGGAGTCCTTGACCAGGATCTGCGTCTGGGTCAGCAGACGTTGGATCAGTTCGGGGGCAGTCAGCCGGCGGGTCCCCCAATCGTGGGTCGCCGACATCGACCACTTGTTGCCCTCGACCACCCACTCGGAGCCATGAATATGAGTCACCTTCGCCTGCCGATCCTGGAGGACTTCGCGCATGAACAAGGTGTGATCCTCGGCCGGTATCCACACCGCCCCCAGCGCGGCGGTGATGTCTCCTGGCCCCAGGTCGGGGGGCAGCACGGCCCGCAGCGCGGCCACGTTGTGCTGCCAGCGGGGATCGACGGTGGCCGCCTGCCGGGCGAGGTCGAGTTTCTCGCGGACGTTGCCGGAGAGGTACTCGGCCCGCAGCACCACACCGCTGCTGTCGCCCTCGGGGGTGGGGGTGTCGAACACCAGATCATCAATCCGTTGTCGTGCCTGGGTCTGGTCGCAGCCCAGCAGGGCGGCGATGGTGGGCAGGTCGACGCGGCCGAGGGTGTCCAGGCTGACACTGACCGCATCCGAGGGTGTCTCGGCCGAGGTGATGGGTTCCCGGGGCACGATCTGCCGGGCGGTCAGCAAACCCGCGGGTAGAGCCAGGCCGGTGTCGTCGTCGAAGCGTTCCAGGGCTGTGACCAGCGGACCGTAGGGGTCGAGGCGGGTCACCAGCCGCACCGCCGCCGGTATCAACCGCGCCGGTCTGCGGGTCGGGTCTTTCGGCTGCGTCAACGTGAACCGGTTGATCGGCCCGAACGTCTCGACGTAGCGTTCCCATGAGCGCAGCAGCCTTCTCCGGTCCTCCTCCAACCCGGGATCACCATCGGCGGCGGTGGTCTCGCCCGCGATCACGCCTCGGGCCTGGTCCCGCAGCTCGAGCAGGGCCCGCACCTCCACGTGTTGCCTGGCCGGGACCTCCACCGCCACATTCACGCCCTCGGAGACCACGGTGAAACGGCCATCAGGGTGCGCGGTCAGATGCCCATCCCGCTCAGCCACCACCCCCTCCCCCACCATCACCACGCGCGCGTCGTCTGGGGTGGGCGTGAACGTCCAGCCCCTCTCGCGGGCCTGACGGGTGATCCCGGCGAGGGCGTCTCGGAGGGCTTCGCTGGTGTCGATGCCTGGGGTGGGGGTGATGTGGAGGCCCGCGACACCGTGCATCCCGACCCGGCATTCCGGCTGGCCGAGCACCAGAGACGGGGTGGCGGTGAGGCGACGGTTGATGTGCAGAATCTCCTCGGTGCCGTGGGGTCCGGGGAGGGTGACTGGGTCGGTGAAGATCCAGTCGTCCTCTCCCGGAGTCTCTCCTTCGACGCGGCGGCGGAGGATCAGGAGGTCGGTGACGGCCTCGGTGCCGGCGGCCGCGGTGTGGGCGCCGGTGGGGAGCCGGATGACGCCGACCAGGTCGGCGAGGTGGTGCAGGTCGCGGCGATGGGCCGGGTCACGCGAGTCGAGGGTGTAGTGGCTGGTCAGCACCGCCACCAGCCCGCCGGGGCGGGTCAGCTGCACCGACTTGGACAGGAAATGGTTGTGCATCACGTAGTGGTGCGGGTTGTGCAGCGGGTCATGGAGACGGACATCAGCGAACGGCACGTTCCCGACCACCGCGTCGAAGTAACCGCCCGGCAGGCGGGTCTCGGCAAACGACTCGGCACGTATCCGCGCCGCCGGATACAGCAGGCCGGCGATGGCGGCGGTGGTCGGGTCGAGCTCGACCCCCATCATCGACACCGCCTCCGGGGCGGTCCCGATGAACACCCCCGCCCCACAGCCCGGCTCCAACACCCGCCCCCCACTGGTGGGGGCGCCGAGCTCGACCAGCGTGTCCCAGATCGCGCGGGCATACTCCACATGCGTGTAGTGCGCGTTGATCGTGGTGCGGCGCGCCGCATCATAGGCGGCCGGGTCCAGCAGCTCCCGCAACATCTGGCGCCGCTGCGCATGATCCGGGCGGGCTTCGTCGAAGATCTGCGACAGGCCCTGCGCCCCCCACGACCCCCACCGGGCCAACACCTCCTGCTCCCCCACCGTCGCAGGCCGGCCCTCGGCCTGCACCCGGTGAAGAACGCGGATCGCGGCCACGTTGGCATCGAACCGGGCCACCGCCCCCGACGGCGCCATACCGTCCTGCCCACCCACCCGAAACCCCACCACCGCGCCGGCCACCGGCCCGGTGTCGGCTGCCGCGCCGGCTGCGGTCGCGGGTGGGGTGGGGGTTACTGGTCCTCGATCAGGCCCGTCTTGTCGTGGATCGCGTGGTGAGTGTCCATCAGCAGCTGCAGGATCGAAGAGGTCTGCGGGTCGAAGCCCGCGTTCTCGTCGTCGTCCTCCTCCAGGGTTTCCGGTTCCGGGGTCAGCATCTCGGCCCGGACGATCTCCTCGGCCTGCATCCGGATCGCGTTGAGTCGACCCACCTTCTCCCAATAGGTTTCGCCCTGCGGGTCGGGGCCCTGCATCTGCTCGGCCAGCCACACCACCCGCGTCTGGGCTTCCTGCCCCAACGTCGAGAAGAAGTGGTTGGGATCCTCCAGCGCCGCGTACCTGGCCGGGGCCAGCATCTGCCACGACTGCTCCGCGAGCCGGCCGTACTGATTCATCAACGGACTCCTCATCTGCGCTGAGCCACAACTCCTCAAGCGAGGGCTGGACAAAACGGGATCGACTTCTAGACGCCATGCCTTCGAAGAACCCCAACTCAGGTCACACACCGCGTGAACCATCATCGCGACCCACCCCTCTCCTCATCCGTAGCGCCATCATCTCTGCCTGCCCCGACACTTCCTGGTCGATCGGGGTGCTGTGCTGACGCAGCACGTTACGCAGCCCCACCGCCACCCTTCGCGGGTCACGGCCTGCCATCGCGGCAGCAAGGGCGGTGAGGTCGGTGCCGGCGGCCTGCAACCGTGCCAGATCCGCCTGCACACTCCCCCACCCCTCACCCAACAGGGCCGGGTTCACGGCCTGGGCCCAGGGACGCCAGTCGACCTGAACCGCCGCCCCCGGCCGGTGTTGTGCCAGGGTCGCGGCCGCCACTGCGGCCGGTACCTTCGCCAGGCGGCGGGCCAGCAGGGTGGTGTCGGCGCCGGCGTTGTGGAGTTTGTCGAGCCGGGCGGCGAGATGCGGCCACTCCCCCACCCCAGCCAGGCCCGTGTTTTCGGCCCAGCGTTGCCAGCGCTCGGCGGTGGGCTGGTCGAGGCGGCGGCGCATCGCCCTGGTCTGTTCGCGTGCGTGGTCGGCGGCCGCGACCGGGGTGGTGGTCCAGGCGTTGACCTGCGTCACCAGGTGCCGGGTCTCCTCCTTCGGCACCTGGGCCTGGTGTTGCTGCCAGGTGGCTGGGGGGCGGGCGGCGATGATCTCGGCGACCTGCCGGGCGGCGTCGGCGGGGGTGAGGAACGTGACCCGGTCACGGATCATCAGGTCTCCCTGAAGTGTGGTGGCCGTGGCCAGAGCGTCGTGGAGGGCGTCGGGGCCGTGCTGTTGGAGTAGCTGTGCTGGGTCTCCGCCGGCTGGGAGGAGCAGGCGGCGTGGGTCGCGGCGGTGCTGTGCGAGGAGCCAGAAGGTGTTCTCGGCTGCGACGTGGCCGGCGTTGTCGGCGTCGGTGGCGATCAGCGGGGTGGGTCCGTCGCGCAGCAGCAGCGTCTGTTCCGGGGTCAGTGCGGTTCCCAGCGGTGCGACGCCGATGAAGGCGCCTTGGCCGGCGAGGGTGACGGCGATCGCGTCCATCGGGCCCTCCACAATCACCGGCGTGGCGGTGCCATGGAGGTGGTGGTGTCCGTAGAGGACGTCGCGTTTCGCAAACAACGCGCTGGCGGGGCTGTTCACATATTTGGGGCCCTGGTCGTCGCCGACGTCGGGATGCCGACGCCCGACGAACCCGACGATGACGCCTTCATGGGTGATGGGGAGGATGGCGCGGTCGCGGAATCGGTCGACCACCGTGCCCTGCCTCGTGGTGGTGGCCACCCCCGCCGCGAGCAGCTCGGCGGTGTCGAATCCTTGCTTCCGCAGTGCACTGACCAGGGAGGTCCAGCCCGCGGGCGCGTGACCGACACGGAACCTGGGGTCGCCGGCGAGATCTTCCCCGAACCTCTCCGAGAAGTAGCCGTGGCTCCAGGAGCCGGGCAGTTGGGTCTCGAAGAACGCGGCCGCGGCCTCGGTGACTTGGGCGAGGCGTTGCGGGGTGTGGGGGGTCTCGGCCCAGCGGTCGGCGGCCGCGAACCCCTGCCGCAGCTCGACCTCGGTGAAGTCCGGATCGGTACGCTCCCGCAAACTCGCCGCCTTGACGAGCTCGGCGGTGCGGGTGGACCAGTCGATGTCCTCAATCCCCTCAGGCGGCAGCTCATCGGGATGAGGCGGCTCCACCTGCTCCTCCGGAGGGGTGTCTGTGGCGTGGTGTGCGCGCCACAGCATCGCCTGACATGAATCATCGAACCCCGACACATCCCCCACCGGCGTGATCAGCGCCTCGACGGTGAGTCCCTGGTTGGTGCCGTGGGTGATCGCCGCCGCGAGGTGCGGCCACCAGGGGCTGGCCTCCAACTCCGCGGCCGCCTCATATCCGAGCCGATCCACCAGATCCGATTCCCAGGCGGGGAGGGTGGGGCCGTCGGCGGCGGCGAGGTGGCGGGCCAGCCGCCACCACAACGCGGCCGCGGGTTGTTCCGCGGGCAGCGGTCCGTCGGCGACGGCTGCGGCGAGGTGCTCGGTGACGGGCACCCCGGCCTGATGCAGGGCTGCGAGGCGGTGCGCCAGGACGGTGGCGTAGGGGTCGCGGGGCAGGTCGTCGCGGACGTCGCGCAGCAGATCGGTCCACACCCCCACCGGATGCGCCGGCCGCAACCGATCCAGGAGACGCTGCTGCCAGCGGTGCGCCGCGGCGCCGAGCTGGGGAGGGCCGGTGGGGCGCCGGTCTGCGCGGTCGACCTGCCACGCCGCCCGCCACACCTCCACCTCCCCCACACTCGATGCCGTCAGCGTCTGCCCGGGCAGCGCCCACACCGGCCGCGACACCCCGGCCGCGGCATCGCGCATTTCGCCGGCGAAGTCCTCCACCAGGGTGTGGCGTGCGGCCAGGTACGGTCCCCACTGCGGGTGCGCGGTGAGGGTGGCGGGGATGGCGGGGAGCCACGGCAACGGCCCCGCACCCGCGGGGTCGGGGAGTCGCCAGGTCAGCACCGCCGCCGGATCCGCAGCCGTCCCAAGCTCGCGGGCATCGACCGCCGCCCGCAACACCTCCAGCGGCGACACGGCCCCGTCCGCGGCCAAGATCAGGAGGTGGGACCGCAGCGTGGGCCACGCCGGGCAGGACGTCAGCTGCTCCACCACCTGGTCGGCCTGCTCATCCAACTCTGTGGCGGCGTCGGCGTGCAGCTGTTCGATGGCCACGGTGACCGCGTCGGTGTAGCGGGCGGCCGCGAGCCCCAGGCGCGTGTACGGATCGGTGGCGTGGCGGGCTTCGGTGGTCACCGATCGGGAGGATCCGTCCCGGGCCAGAATCTGCTCCAGGATGTCGCCGGCGGTGACCGGCCGCAGCGTCGCGGGATGGATCGGGGCGTTCTCCTCTCCCCCGTCGACGACCTGCACATAAGCCTGGTTCGATTCGCGGCCGCGGCTCATCGCCACATACAGCTGCTGCCTCGCCTCTGCCCCGGTCAGCACCGTGTGGGTGGTGTCGACCGTGATCCCCTGAGCGCAGTGCACCGTCACCGCGTACCCCAACTCCACATGCTCGGCTACATAGCCCGGCGGCAGCAGAACCCGCAGCCCTGTGCTGCGGTGGACTGCTCGGAGTGCGCCGGCCGGGTCGACGCCGGTGACGGTCCACCGGTCGCCGTTCTTCACCCAATCCGTCGCACTCACACTGAGCCGCCGGTCGTTCATCCGGGTCACGATCACATCCCCCACCGACGCCACGTTCCCATCCGATAACCCCACCACCGCTGGCGTGTCGTCGGGGGTGCCGGTGAGGCGGTGGTCGCGGGCCCACCGGTTGAGTTGGGCGACGCTTTCTCGGGTGCCGGCAAGCATCACGCTGTCGAGCCCTGCCGCACGGTCGTGGAGCCATCCGGTCAGCGCGTCGCGCAGGACGGTTTCCTCGGAGCCGGCATGGATGCGTCCCTGGTCGAGGTAGAAGCCCAGGGCCTCGAGCCGGCCCTCCCGCAGCGCCAGGGAGGCTGCTGCTTCGGCGGGGTCAACGAAGCGCATCACCTCGGTCAGCTGCACCGCGCCGTGGGTCTCGGTGATGTCACGCAGCACGCCGCCGGCGCCGACCGCGGCGAGCTGCTGATCATCACCGATCAGCCGCACCGACGCCCCCCGCCGCATCGCGAACCCGACCACTACTGCCAGTGTGGGGGTATCGGCCATGCCGGCCTCGTCGATGATCAGCAACGTCTCAGGTCCGATCAACTCCTCCACTGCGCGCGGGTTGTGGTGGAGGTCGTGGGCGATTTTCGCCAGCGTCGCCGAGGCCCCGACCTGCTCCCCCAGCATCCCCGCCGCGACCGCGGAGGGTGCGAGACCCAGCACGGTGCCGCCGCTTTCCCGCCACGCGCCGGCCAACACCGCCAACGCTGTGGTCTTGCCTGACCCGGCCGCCGCCAACCCCACCTGCACCCGGCGACCGCTGGTCGCCATGCGCCGCACCAGCTGGATTTGCCCCGCGTTCAACGTCACTCCGCCGGCGGTGGAGGCCAGCAGCGCCACAGTGACGTCGACCTCCTCGACCCGCCGCCCATCGGTCATCCCAGCCGCGGCGGTGATGACCTGCTCGGCCTCCACGACGGCGGTGGAGGTGAACCGGCGGCCACCGACGGTGCTGTAGACACTCTCCCCATCACTGCGCCGCAACAGCTGCGGATCACTGACCGGATCACTCCAGCCGGCCACCGGCAGACACCTGGCGGTCGCGGCCGCCAGCAGCGCGGCGGTCAACTCCTCCGCCTGCCGCGGGTCCGTGGCGCGTTCCCGGGCACGGCGCGACGCCTCGGCCTGCAGGTGCCACACCGTCCACGACGCCCGCGACGCACCCATCCGGGCCACCATCTCCTCGGCCACAGAGTCGACCCACTCGGTCGTGACCACAGGCCCCGGGCTGCCGCCGGCGGCGGTCACGTCGGTGAGCATCCGGGCCACTCCATCGTCGCCGAGGACGGCAGCCGCTTGGGTTGCCCAGGTGGTGCGCTGCTCGGCCAGGGAGCGGGGTTCATGCTTGGCCTGCCTGGTTTCCAGGGTGGCCTGCTGCGCCAACGCGATCGCCTCGGCCGGTGTCGGCGGCCGGCCATGAGCGTGCTGGAAATCGACCGCCAACTCCGCCTGACGGGCCTCGATCGCCGCCCGCCGGCTCGACCACGCCTCCCGCAACCGGGCCGGGACACCCACGATCTCCCGCACCGCCCGCTTGCCCGGATCCCGCGCAGTCTCAGCGGCGAAACGGACCCCGAGCCGGTCCACCAGGTGGGCCTCCAGCTGCGTGTTGTACACCTCCGAGATGCTCACCATCCCCGCATGCAACGGTCGCCCGTCGACCGCCAACCACGCCCCATCCAAGGTCTGGACCTTGTTCGCGATCGCGACATGGGTGTGGAGATTCGGATCCCCAGCCCGCGAATCGCGATGCGTGAACGCGGCCGCGATCAGGCCGGTGACTTCGACCTGCCGCACCCCGCCATGCCCACGCCTCGAGAACAGGACCCGCTCTTCCAGATACCGCAGCGCGTCCGCGACCGCCGCGTTGTGGGCCTCCTCGATCTGCGCCGCTACCTGCTGCGGCGCCACCGCCCACAGGGCAGAGACGGATTTCACCGGGGTGAACGTCACGTCATAGCCGGCGCACGCAATCGTCGGGTTCCTCGTCAACGTCGCGACCTCCGACGACAACTCCACCTCGCTCGGCGCCCTCCCCATCCTCTGCTGGAAGCCGGCAGTGGCGAGTTCGTTGCGGATCTCGGCCCTTACATCCACCGGCACCGTCCCATCACTGCCCAGCCCGTTGGCCGCGGCCCACTGACTGCACCGGATCGCGACCTGCTGCTGGAACACCGTGGCCGCCGTCCGAACCTGGAACGGCGACCCCAGGCGGGCCGCCTTCCGGACCTGCGCCGGAGTCGCGCCGGCCGGGAGAGCAGCCAGCCGGGCCTCCATATCCGGATGGAAACCCGCCCCGAACAAGGCACGCATCTGCCCCTCCGACACCGCACCACCCGGCTCCATCTCCAACGCCTCCAGGCCCGCCCCGACCCACCGACCCGGCACCTCACCCTTCTCCGTGTAGTAGCTCGTCAGCGACGCGTGACCCTTCTCCGTCGAATCCTGCGCAGCAACCTGCCGGGTCAGGTAGTCATAACCCGACCCGGCAGTCAGCTTGTGCAAAGACGCCGTCACACCCCCTACCAACCCCGGCTCGACCCGGCCACAGCGTGAACCAACTTCCGCTGAATCTCATGGGACTGAAGCCCGGGAATCACGCGAGGGGCGGCCGCCGAGGAGCAGACTCGTCGCATGAATCCCGAGCTGGGCGCCGACTACCAGCTGCTCGCAGCCGTAGCGCAGGCCGTCCAGGTCCTGGCATGGGTCGCCATCCTCGTCGGAGCGTTCTTACGCGAGAGCGGCACCCGCGAGTACCTCAGCAAGGGCGCCGAAGGCCTGGGATGGGTCGCCCTGATCGGCTCCGGAATCGTGGGCTCGCAGATAGCCGCCCAGCAGGCGCTGAACTGCACTCTATTGGGGCAAGATTGCATCGAGTCAGACGCTCAAGCCGGGGCCTACCTCTGGGAACACCTCCTCAAAGGCATCGTCTACGACGCGGTCATCGGCGGCGTCGCTGAGCTCGTCGGATGGTCCGCTGCCCGGCTACGGAAGAGGCGACAAACCTCCGGACCATGACGCGCAGACCCGCGAACGCGAACGTACCCCCAGTCGATCATCTGCCCAGGCCAGCCACGCTTGATGTTGCATCAGATGCAACAACACGGGCTTTCTTCCGATGGTGCAAGAGGTGTGTCGAACTTCAGGAGGGGGGTACCTGGCGGCGGTCGGACAGAGAAGCGGACTTCCGTCTTTGACACAGGACGTGTCAGTGCGCCGCGAGACCATGACGAACGTGGGGATGCTGCAACCGGGAACCTCGGAGTACGAGGCGTTCCTGTCGCGCGATCAACGGATCGTGTGCGCGCGACATGAGGACTGTGTCGCGTTCGAAGGTGGGCTGCGGTGCCCATGATCGTGGGTCTGAAGTACTCGCCCTCGATCTCCTGAGGGAAGCGGAGTGCGGCACCATCTCGATCCAGAGCTCGTCTAGCTAGTGCTAGGGAAGAGGTTACCAGTCGGTTGTAGCCTCCAGCCCGACTCTCTCGGCGAGCAAGGAGAACACTCCTGACTCGTCGAGACGGTAGGGCACGTCTGGCGCACCGAATCGTTCTAGCAGGGCATCGAAGTTTTCGCCGGTGCGGAGTCGATCCAAGTCGACGAGCGCAGCTTGCATGCTCAACTCGGAGTAGAGGAGAAGCCACTGCAGCGGCGCTGCGCTGCCTTCGAGCTGTTCTGAGTTGAACATCCAGTGCAATCGGGAATAGGTGGCATTGATATTGATCAGGCCGCTGAGGGAAGTCGCCATGCCGCCATAACTGTGTTGGACGAAGGCAGCAACTGGCCCTGCGCACGTCACCAGACTCAGGCCGCGGCCGAACAGCCCGTGCCCCGCCCGGCTCATCGCAAAGAACGGGCCGGTCTCCAAGAGCCTCCTGGCCACCTGTTCCGCGTCGAACAGGTAGAGCGCGAAGGGCTCGATGTAGGTGCTGCCCCAGTGCCAAGGGGCGTAGGTGTAGACGCTTGCCGTCTTGAAGGAGTGTGCCCGATTGGGAGGCTTTTCGACAGAATCCTGGAGGGCTGGTACCGCCTGCCCAAGCGGGGGCATAGCGATACCAGCGCGGTTTAGCGTGTTCGCAAGATCCGCCGCGCCGCCCTCGCGGCTCTCCCACCCCGAGGCGATCAGCTGCGCAAGATATCCAGCTCGCCAAGCTGAGTTGTCTCGGTCCCACTCGCCACTATCAGGATCGAACTCCACAAGGAGGCGGATATCCGTCCCCTCGTAGGGGTCCCAGCCGACCAGCAATTCACCGATCGGCAGCCTGGGGTGGGCCTCGACGAACGCCAAGGCTTCGGCCTCTTCCGTGTCGACGGCGATGTAGAACGTTATGACGACGAGGCCCTTGTCGTTTGCTGCTTCGCGCCGTGCCGCTATCGTCCGCACATTGGCCGTCCCATGCAACCCTTCAAGATCGAAATCGACCTGACCAGACTTGGAGACATTCGATATCTGAGCCCCGATCCGTTGGATGACGGCCTTGATGCGCTCCGGCGCATCGAACCTCAACTCCATGGCTGCTCCGCTCCGCTACCGAACTACGGTGATGCAAACTAAGAATGCCGCGTTCGCAACCCAGGCGTTGGCCATTGCCAACTACCCAACACGGGCCCACCCAGGGCGACTGGCCAGGGCCCGATGGCCGAGCGCTGGTTGCCCAACGCCGGCCACATCAAGACGATGCCGGGATGCAAGACCGACGTCCGCGACGCGGAGTGGATCGCGCAACTGTTGGAGCACCTGCTGTGGGCGCTCTTGTTCGTGCCTCCAGTGATCCCGTAGTTGCGGCTGTACCCGGTTTCCGGATCCAGCTGGATGGGGATCGACCAGGGAGTCCATCACCCACAGCACGGGAACGCGGACGGGGGCTGGAGCCACCTTCTCGCTTGATGGCCGAGATCACAAGAAGTGTCGTGTGTGCCCGCTAGGGTCGTTGTGGAAGTTGCAGCCGATTGGGGCCACGAGTGGGAGCCGCCGCGAGACGGTTCCGTAGATGGCAGCACCATCGGCTGACGCGACCCTAAGGATTACCTGAACAGTGGAGGGGGCCGATGAACAACGCCGAACCGGGGGTTGCTTCTCCGCGGTATGCCTTGTCCTTCACCACGGGTGCCCTTCTCGCGCGTGAGGCCGCACTGCTTGCGCCGGTGTACGTCCAGCACCGTGACTGGGAAACGGTCCGGCGCATGGCGGTGGAAAGCAACGTGCTGCAGGTGAGGACCCACAGCACTGGGATCCGCCTCGTTCGGGAGACGGTCAAGCGTCTTTCGGCGTTGACCGACGACGAGGTGGCACTCGTGACCGAGGTCACCGCGTCCGAGCGGAACCACCTGATGTGGGCTGCTGCCTGCCGCCGGTACGAGCTCATCGGGGAGTTCGCCGAGGAAGTGCTGCGCGAGCGGTTCCTACTCCTGGCGCCGACTCTGGATCAGCAGGACTTCGATAGCTTCGTCCGGAGTAAGGCGTTGTGGCACGAGGAGTTGGTGGAGATCAAGGACTCGACGTTGCGGAAGTTGAGGTCGAATGTGTTCGGAATGTTGAAGGAGGCAGGGTTGCTGTCGGTGGCTGGGCGCATCATGCCCGCCCTGTTGTCGGAGCGACTCGCTCTTGCGCTGGGCTCTCACACTCCGAGCGATCTCCGATTCTTCCCGATCCGGCCGATGGCTGGAGAGGTGACGGCGCTGTGATTCCGAGAACACTCCCCGAGCAGGAGGAGCACCTGGTCGCTGTTCTCAGGGGCGATCGCTTCTTGCAGATGGAAGGCCTGGGCAATGAGGTTCCCTTCTTCATCTACCCCTACCCACCTGAGGCGGCGCTTGAGGTGGCGGGGGCGAAGAAGCGGGTCAAGAACCGGCTCGCCGCTGTTGGGGTGAAGGTTTTCGAGATCAACCTCTACGACTTGTCGGTCGAGCTGCTCAAGGGGCGAAAGGTCTGGGATCGGGTGTTGGCGGTCGAGCCCGACCAGGACAAGGCCGACTTCCGCGAGTTGCTCCAGGGGATGCTCGACCCGCAGCTTCACATCGCCCCGGCGATCCGAGACCGGCTGGCGCAGGAGGAGTTTGACATCTTCTTCCTCACCGGTATCGGTGAGGTGTTCCCTTACATCCGCTCCCACAACGTGCTGAACAACCTGCAGTCGGTGGTCAAGGGAAAGCCGATGCTGATGTTCTTCCCGGGCCGCTATGAGCAGTCCGACACCTTGGGCTCGTCGCTGGTGTTGTTCGGCCGGCTCAAGGACGACCAGTACTACCGAGCCAAGAACATTTTGGAACAGGAGGCATGAGCTGATGCAGCTCGACCAGATCTTCGCCAAGGACATCCAGCGCCCGATCGAGGGCGTCATCAAGGCTGATGACGCTGCGCATCTGGCCACCGAGGTCGACGAGTATGTGCTGACCAACGAGGCCGCCAAGGGGATGGAGATCCTGCTGGAGGAGTACACCTCCTACACCAACGGCAACGGCGTGTGGATCTCCGGCTTCTTCGGCTCTGGCAAGTCGCACATGCTCAAGATGCTCGCCCACCTCCTGGGCGACGTCGAAGGACAGGACTTCTCGCGCCAGAACGTCTCCGACAACTTCCGATCGAAGGCTCCTGACGCTTTCCTTCCGGGGCTGCTGAACAAGACAGACCGGATCCCCGCCAAGAGCCTGCTGTTCAACATCGACCAGAAGGCCACCCTGATCAGCAAGGACCAGAACGACGCCCTGCTCAAGGTGTTCGTCAAGGTCTTCGACGAGTCTCAGGGCTACTACGGCAACCAAGGCCACGTCGCTCGCTTCGAGCGCCAGCTCGACAACCGTGGCCAGTATCAGGCCTTCCAGGAGGCATTCGAGCGCATCTCGGGTATCCCGTGGGCCCAGGGGCGCGAACAGACAGCGCTCGAGGGGCCGAGCATCGATCGTGCCTTCACCGAAGTCGACGGCCAGCCCCACAGCGGGGTCATCCAGCAGTACAGCGCCTCTTACTCGGTCTCGATCGAGGATTTCGCCGACCAGGTCAAAGCCTGGCTGGACAAGCAGTCAGACCCGACCTTCCGCCTGAACTTCTTCGTCGACGAGGTGGGGCAGTTCATCGGCTCAGACACCAAGCTGATGCTCAACCTGCAGACCATCGCCGAGTCGCTCAACACCAAGTGCGGCGGTCGGGCATGGGTGTTCGTGACCAGCCAGGAGGACATGGAGAAAGTCCTCGGCGACCGCACCCGCCAGCAGGGCAACGACTTCTCCAAGATCCAGGCCCGGTTCAAGACCCGGCTCAAGCTGACCAGCGCTGATGTCGAGGAGGTCATTCGCAAGCGGCTGCTGGAGAAGAACGATGTCGGGGTTGGTGCGCTGTCGGTGATCTACGCCGAGCAGCACGCCAACTTCAAGACCCTGTTCAACTTCGTCGACGGGGCCAAGAGCTACCGCAACTACACCGACGAAGCCCACTTCGTCGGCACCTACCCGTTCGTCAGCTACCAGTTCCCGCTGTTCCAGGCTGCTATCCAGGGCATCTCTGATCACAATGCATTCGAGGGTCGCAACAGCTCGGTCGGTGAGCGTTCGATGCTCGGCGTCGTCCAGCAGGTCGCCAAGGACATTGGCAACGTCGAGGTCGGCCACGTCGCCACGTTCGACAGCATGTTCGCCGGCATCCGCTCCTCACTCAAGGCTGCGGCTCAGCAACAGATCCTGACTGCCGAGCGCAACCTCGATCACCCCTTGGCGGTTCGGCTGCTCAAGGCGTTGTTCCTTGTGAAGTATGTCGAGAGCTTTCAGGCGACGCCCCGTAACCTCACGGTGCTGGTGTACGACCGCTTCGGCCTCGACCTGCCAACGCTGTCGGAGCAGGTCAAGGAAGCACTGACCGTTCTGGAGACGCAGACCTACGTTCAGCGCAGCGGCAACACCTATGAGTACCTGACCAACGAAGAGCAGGTCATTGAGGAGGAGATCAAGAACGTCGAGATCGACGGCTCGGAGGTTAGCGGTCGGCTGTTCAAGATCCTGTCCGGCGACGTGATCAAGACCAGCAAGATGCGCTACGCCAAGAACGTGCAGGACTTCCCGTTCGGATTCAAGCTCGACGACCAGGCCCACGGCTCCCAAAAGGAGCTGGCGGTGCATTTCATCTCCCCGGAGTACCCGTACTCGCCTGAGGAGATCCGCATGCACAGCGCGGGCAAGGACGAGCTGCGCGTCATTCTCGAGCCCGATGCGAGGGTGCTGTCGGACCTGCGGCTGCTGATCAAGACCGAGAAGTACATCAAGCGCAAGCAGGGCGCGTCGATCTCGGCCATCGAGGGCCAGATCCTGCAGACCAAGGGTGCGCAGAACACCGGGCGGGAGAAGGAGCTGATTGAGCGGGTCAGGGCCTCGGTGGGTAAGTCGGTCCTGGTGATCAACGCCGCCGACATCACTTCCAGCTCGCAGGACGCGCTAGTTCGGGTGACCGAGGGATTCCAGGAGTTGATCAGCCGCACCTACACCCAGCTCAAGCTGCTCGACGGTCGAACCTACAGTGAGCAGCAGGTCGCCGGGGCAGCCAACCCCGACAGCGGCCTGTTCGACGCAGCTGAGGCCAGCAAGCTCTTCTCGCCGTCCGAGGAGGTGCTGTCCTTCGTCCTGCGCAAGGAATCCCTCGGCGAGCAGGTCACGGTCAAGACCATCGTCGACACCTTCACGGCCAAGCCCTACGGCTGGGACCTGGCCTCGATCGAAGTCCTGATCGCCTACCTGATCGGTACCTCCAAAGTCACTCTCACCGTTGACGGCTACCTCCTCAAGCGTTCCGAGGTCGCCACGGCGCTGCGCAACACCCAGAAGCACGCCCACGGCGTGGTGTCGCCGCAGAAGACCTTCGACGAGCGGAAGGTCGCAGCCTTCCGGAAGTTCTGCACTGACTTCTTCGACGAGCCCAACGCCCCCAAGGATCCGCTGGAGTTGGCCCGCCATGGAGCTGACAAACTGAAGGCCAAGCGCGACGAGCTCAAGGCCACCATCACCAGCTCCAGGTATCCGTTCGTCAACCAGCTCTCTGGCCCGATCGACCTGCTCGACCAAGTGGTCGGGAAGCCGAACGACTGGTATCTGACCAACTTCAACCTAAGCGATGACCTGCTCGACGCCAAGGAATCGACCATCGATCCGGTTCAGGCCTTCCTCAGCGGCGGCCAGAAGGCCATCTATGACGACGCCCTCGCACTGCTGGCCACCCACAGTGGCAACGTCGGCTACCTGCCCTCCGGCAGCGAGGCCACGGTACGGGCGGCCCTCGACGACACGAACGCCTTCCGCGGCAACAAGATGGCCCAGCTCAAGGAGGCCACCAACCATCTGCTCTCTCAAATCGACCAGGTCGTCACTACCAACCGGGCCAGCGTGATCAAGGCGATCCAGGGACGTAGAGACGAGATCGAGCACAGCGCCTTCTACTCCAGGGCAGCGCCTGACGCCCAGAAGAGCGTGCTGCAACAGGTCGACCAGACGATCTCGCATGTCCGCGCACAGAACCAGATCGCCCTCATCAGGGAGACCGGGTCGAGCTTCGAGGAGACCGTCTACCCGACCCTGCTCGACCAACTTGTCGCCTCCCATCAGGGTGCGGCAGGCGGTGGTGACACGCCACCGCCCCCCAAGCAGACCGTGTCGGTCAAGACCATCTCCGCTACCGGGGTCTCCGGGGTCCTGGAAACGGAGGCGGACGTTGACCACTACCTCGACGCCCTGCGCTCAGCGCTCGTGAAGACCCTCAACGACGGAAAGCGAATCTCTCTCTGATGGAAACCGCGCCGCTGAAGTCGTTCGCGACATGGGCACGCAAGGAGCTCATCCGCGAGGTGACAGCCCGCATTGCCGTTGTGCTGGCGCCTGCCTCGGCCGAGGGGGTTGAGCAGCCGAGGGCCGTGGAAGCCCTGGAAAAGGCTGTCGCGGGGGCCGGTGGGGGCGACACGGGGAAGGCTGCCGTCGCCGAGAAGGTCGCCTACACCTGGTTCAACCGGATCGTCGCCCTGCGCTTCATGGACGCCAACGGTTACAGCAGTGTCGGTGTCGTCTCTCCTCAGGCCGGCGTCGAGACCGGACAGCCCGAGATCCTGGCCGAAGCCAAGCGAGGCAACTTTGAGTCCGAGGTGGTCGGCAACAAGACCCGCGAGACCGTCACGGGCCTGCTCAACGGTAGTCGCCGCAGCGTGGACGCCCAAGGCGAGGCCTACGCCCTGATGCTCGCCGAGTACTGCCGCCACTGGAACCGCGCCATGCCGTTCATGTTCGAGCGAGAGGGCGACTTCACTGAACTGCTCATCCCTGGCAACCTGCTGGCCGACGATTCGGTCCCGAGCCGGGCGGACAGGGTGCTCACCAGGGACGTCTGCAGCGACGTCGAGGTCATCGGCTGGCTCTACCAGTTCTACATCTCGGAACGGAAGGACGAGGTCTTCGCCGGTTTCAACAAGAACAAGAAGGCCGGCGCCGACGAGATCCCCGCAGCCACCCAGCTGTTCACACCGCACTGGATCGTCCGCTACCTCGTCGAAAACTCTCTTGGCCGGCTGTGGATGCTCAACCGCCCTGCTTCGCACCTGGTCGATCAGATGGACTACTACATCGCCCCGGTTGACGAGGAGACCGACTTCCTCAAGGTCTCCCGGCCCGAGGAGCTCAAGGTCGTCGACCCGGCGTGCGGCTCAGGGCACATGCTGACCTATGCCTTCGACCTTCTGTACGCCATCTATGAGGAAGAGGGCTACGCGCCCGCCGACATCCCCAGCCTCATCCTGAGCAACAACCTCTACGGCATCGAGATCGACCCACGCGCTGGTGCACTGGCTGCCTTCGCTCTGACAATGAAGGCCCGCGCCAAGCAGCGCACGTTCTTCATCAGGCAGGTCGAACCCAACGTCTGTGTCCTCGACCCCATCCGCTTCACGCTGGAAGAAATCGACTTCCTACTGACGCGCAGTGGTGACATGCACGCCGAGGCAGCCTTCTGGAACCAGTTCGAGCACGCAGACACGTTCGGATCGCTGATCCAGCCCGACCTCGGGCTGGTCCATGGCCTAAAGCGGCACCTCTTTGAGCTCGATGATGGTGGCGACATGATCTGGGCCGACGTGCGTCAAAGGGCGGATCGGGTGGTGCTGCAGGCCGAGTACCTAACGCAACGCTACGCGATCGCGATCGCGAACCCGCCCTACATGGGTGGAGGCAACATGGGCCCCTCGCTGGCGCAGTTTGGCAAGGCGAACTACGCGGCGTCGTGGTCGGACCTTTTCGCAATGTTCATTGAGAGGAGCCTGGCTCTCGTCGAGCGGGATGGGCGCGTGGCAATGATCACCATGCAGTCGTGGATGTACCTGACGTCATTTGAGAAGTTGCGCTCGCGGCTTCTTTCCGCGTCCTCGATCGACTCGTTGGTGCACCTAGGTGCCGGGGCCTTCTCAACCATCGGCGGTTCTGTGGTGTCGACCTGCGCATTCATACTGCATGCCGGACGCGTCACTGAGCACGCCGGTCTGTACGTCGACCTCACCAACTCGCCGGGCGAAGCAGGCAAGGAGTCAGGCCTCCGGTCCTCGTTGTCGGTGGGGGCAGGTCGCACGTTCCTCGTCTCCTCTCCTCGCTTCCAGCTCGTTCCAGGGGCACCCATTGCATATGACCTTGAGGAGCGTCAGGTCTTCACTCGCCAGAATCTCGGTGAGCGTTTCCGTTCCGCTGGCCGTCTGAAGACCCACGACAACGCGCGCTATGTTCGCAGCTGGTGGGAGGTCGACGCCAAAGACACCAAGTGGCGGTTCCTTCACAACGGAGGCAGTCGGTCGGCGTTCTATGGCAATGACGAAGAGGTCGCTGATTGGTCGGCGAGCGCCCAACGGAATTACTCAGGGCATGGTGGGATGCCTAAACAGGAGGCGATGAGCCGACAAGGGATCACATGGACGCTCATTGGTTCCGCAGCAGGTTCGTTCCGTCACCGGGGTGCGGACGACTTGTTCAGTTCCGGGAGCCCAACCATTGTTTGCGACAACAACGAGGAGTCCTGGTCCTACTTGGCGGCACTAAACTCCACGGCTGCGGCAAGGCTCCTACAGGCAATCAACCCAACGATGAATACTGTGGTTGGCAACATTCTCTCGTTGCCCACCCTTCGATCCAATTCCCTGGAGCAGCTCGCTCCGCTGGCCACAGCCTGCTACCAACTTTCTGTCGAGCGCTATCGTGGCCGTGAGACCAGCCCTCGCTTTGTCGCTTGCACTGCGCTCCTCCACGACCCAGGCGAAGCAACCTTGAGCACTGTGGCGATGCGGGAACGCGAACGGGCCACAGGGCGAGGTGACGCAATGACAACGTTCTTGAGAGAGATAGATGCGATCGTCGGGGCGGACTGGGGTGTGGTCTGTCCCGCGAGGAAGGCTTTCGCAACTCCGAAGATTGTCGAGTGGAACGAGGAACTAGCCCGCGACCTTGTTTCCTACGCCCTCGGGTGCATGTTCGGTCGCTATAGCTTGGACGAGCCGGGGCTCTTGCTGGCCGAACACGGCGCCACCGTGCAGGACTACCTGGCCAAGGTACCGAGCCCGACGTTCGCTCCGGATAAGGACAACGTCATTCCAATTGTGGACGGCGACTGGTTTGAGGACGACGTAGTCGCGCGCTTCCGCACCTTCCTCCGGCTGGCCTTCGGTGAGCAGCATTTCGAGGAGAACCTTCGCTTCGTCACCGAGTCGCTGGGTGTGAAGGACATCCGTGACTACTTCGTGCGGTCGTTCTACAAGGACCACGTCCAGCGTTACAGGAAGCGACCGATCTACTGGCTGTTCTCCAGCCCTAAGGGGTCGTTTAACGCCCTGATCTACATGCACCGCTACACGCCGTCCACCGTTTCGACGGTGCTCAACGAGTACCTGCGGGAGTTCACGGCCAAGCTCTCGTCGAGCCTGCAGCAGCAGGAGCGCCTGGCGGCTGGTGGTGGAACGCCGCGTCAGCAGGCGACCGCGCAGAAGGAGGCCGACCGGCTGCGCAAGGTCCTGCTGGAGCTCGAGGAGTACGAGCACGACGTGCTGTACCCACTGGCCTCCCGTCAGCTCGCGATCGACTTGGATGACGGCGTGAAGGCGAACTATCCGAAGTTCGGTGCCGCCCTGAAGAGGATCCCCGGACTTGAGGCCAGCGATGAGTGACGCCGCCGCGGTCCGGCCACACCTGCTGCGTTGGTTCGACAGCCGTCGGGTGGTCTTCTGGCATGACCCGGAGGGGCAGTACACGGCCGATATCGACAGCCTCGACCTGCCGGGGATCCAGACGATCCGTGTCGCTAACGATGAATTCGCCGTCAAGAACCGGTTGTTGCACCAAGAGCCGGAGGGCAAGTTCCTCGTCTATCGCTCGGGTCAGGTGCCGAGCGGTATCGGGGATTGGTTGCTCGATCTGGAGTTGGCCTACGGGGTCTTCACGGCGGACCGCACCGCACTTGTCGCGCAGGAGCTCGGGCTGGTGGGCAAGGGCATCGACGAGGTGGTGCAGGCGCACGAGAAGTTCTTCAACGCCGCAAGGCGTGTCCAGAGCCTGAAGGCACTGCTCAGTCCGGAGGACGATGCGGCTCGGCTGCGGGCCAAGATCAGCGCCGTCGTGCTCGGCCAGCGTGAACACAGTCTGCTGGAGATTACGCGCACCTTCCTGGCCGAGAACGCGAAGGGATCGCAGGCCAAGTACGAAACCCTCGCCGACTACGGTCTCGACAGCTTCTACTGGCAGGGCGTGGCACGCATCTACGGCTACGAATCATCCGAGGCGAGCATCGACGATCTGGTGCTGTGGGTCTTCCAGCGAGCTCTTGAGGGCTTCAAGTCGGACCGCTTGGGCGGGCTGCAGAACATCCAGCTCGATTTCGGCAGCCTGCGAAACGACCGGCGTAGCCAAGAGGCCATGTCCACGCTCGCCAAGCGGGCCGCCAGGGACTTGGACTACAAGTCGAAGATCGAGGACGTCAGCTTCCGTGACCTGATCAGTGTCGACCTGTTCGAGGAGACCGACCAGAAGATCATCAGCGATCTGGCACGGGAGGTGGCCGAGCAGACCGTCACGCCGCGTGAAGTGGCCGAGGTGGTCCGGGCCCGGCAGAGCAGCGTCTGGATCGACAACTATCGGCGGCTCTACACGGCTGTTTCAAGCGCTTCGGAGCTGTTGGGCGAGCTGGCCTCGCTGAACCTGGCTATGCAGTCGTTCGACGACGGTCTGGAGCGCTACCGGCGCGAGTGGTTCCGCATCGATCAGCTGTACCGTCAGTTCGTCGTCGCTGCCCGCGCTGCGGAGTACCCCAAGCCCCTGGAGACGCTGCGTGAGCAGGTTGAGAAGCGCTACACCCACAAGTACGTCTACGAGCTGGGTATCGCTTGGCAGCAGCAGGTTGACCAGGTCGAGACGTGGCGCTCGACCGCGCTGCGTTCCCAGACCGACTTCTATGCCCGATGGGTCGAGCCGCTGGTGCGCGACGGTGACAAGAAGGCTGTCGTCATCATCTCCGACGCCATGCGCTACGAGGTGGCTGACGAGCTTGGCTCGCTGATCAGGCAGGAGGATCGCTTCGACGCGACCCTGGAGGCGGTCCTTGGGGTGCTGCCCAGCTACACCCAGCTCGGTATGGCCGCCCTGTTGCCGCACTCGACGCTCAAGCACTCGGCCGACGCCAAGGCGGTGTTGGTCGACGACCGGCCGACCTACAACACCACTCTCCGGAGCAAGATCCTCGAGGCTGTGGGTGGGTCGGCGATCCAGGCCGAGGACTTCAAGGCCCTCACCGCCGACGAGCGGCGCGAGCTCTACAGGGCCAACCGGGTCCTGTACGTCTACCACAACAGGATCGACGCCACCGGGGACAAGCTTGGCACCGAACGTCAGGTGTTCGAAGCTGTCGAAGACTCGCTTAGCGACATCGTCGACCTGGTGAAGAAGCTGGCCAGTGCCAACGCCACCAACATCTTCATCACGGCCGACCACGGCTTCCTGTTCCAGGACGAAGCGCTGGCCGACCCCTTCTTCCTGTCGACCAAGCCACAGGGCGACGACCTCAAGTACGTCAACAAGCGCTTCGTGCTGGGCACAGGCCTCAAGGTCGATCCCGCCTTCACCACCTTCAAGGCTGCCCAGCTCGGGCTGGACAGCCAGCTGGAAGTTCAGATTCCCAAGTCGATCCACCGCCTGCGGCTGGCCGGAAGTGGCTCCCGGTTCGTTCACGGTGGGGCGACCTTGCAGGAGATTGTCGTCCCCGTGCTGGCGGTCAACAAGAAGCGCAGGAGCGACGTTCGGCCGGTGAATGTGAAGATCCTCCCGGAGTCGGACAAAATCACCACCGGGCAGGTCGTCGTCCGCTTGTTCCAGTCAGAACCGGTCAGCGACAAGGTCCAGCCACGCTCCCTCCGAGCGGGGCTCTACGCCGGCGAAACGCTGCTCTCCAACCTCGTCAACCTGACCTTCGACGAGATCTCGACCGACACGCGTGACCGGTACCAGAGCCCGCGGATGCTGCTCAGCCAAGACGCCAACGACTATAACAACCGGGCTGTCGAGTTCCGCCTCGAGGAACGCATCCCCAACACCAACCAGTGGCACGTCTACGAGAAGACCATCTACACACTGAAGCGTTCCTTCACGTCAGACTTCGACTTCTGAGGAGAGGCGAGATGACCGAAACCCAGAACGAGCCCCACGACGCCGGCCAGCCGCCACAGAGCGACCTCGACTACAAGATCAACCTCCTCTTCGGCGGCGTCGTCGTCCGCAAGGATCTGGTCAAGGCCGTCAAGGGCAACGCCATCGTGCCGTCCTACGTCCTGGAGTACCTCCTGGGCCAGTACGCCGCCTCGGACGACGAAGCCACCATCCAGGCCGGCATCGACACCGTCCGCCAGATCCTCGCCGACCACTACGTCCACCGCAGCGAATCCGAACTGGTCAAATCCAAGATCAAGGAACGCGGCCGCCACCGGATCATCGACAAGGTCACGGTCACCCTCAACGAGAAGGCGGACGTCTACGAGGCCGAGTTCGCCAACCTCGGCATCAAGGGCGTCATCGTCGACTCGCCAATCATCAAGGCCCACCCCAAGCTGCTCGTGGGCGGAGTGTGGTGCATCTGCGACATCGAGTACTTCCACACCGACGACCAACGGGCTGTTCCCTGGATACTGGGCTCCATCAAACCCATCCAACTCTCGCGATTCGACGTGGACCAGTACCTGGAGTCCCGGCGCGGATTCACCACCGACGAGTGGATCGACCTGCTCATGCAGTCGATCGGCTTCAACCCCGAGATGTTCAGCAGACGCGGAAAGTTCTTCCAGCTCGTGCGCCTCATCCCGTTCGTCGAACGGAACTACAACCTAGTCGAGCTCGGCCCCAAGGGCACCGGCAAGTCCCACATCTTCTCCGAGTTCTCACCCCACGGGATGCTCATCTCAGGCGGAGAGGTCACCGTCCCCAAACTCTTCGTCAACAACGCCAACGGACGCATCGGCCTCGTCGGCTACTGGGATGTGGTCGCGTTCGACGAGTTCGCCGGCAAGAAGAAGCGCACCGACCGGGCGCTCGTCGACATCATGAAGAACTACATGGCGAACAAATCCTTCTCCCGGGGTATCGAGACCCTGGGCGCGGAGGCGTCCATGGTGTTCGTCGGCAACACCTCACACACCGTGCCCTACATGCTCAAGAACTCCGACCTCTTCGACGAGCTGCCCGAGGCCTACCACGACCCCGCCTACCTGGACCGTCTCCACCACTACATCCCCGGCTGGGAAGTCGACATCATCCGCGGCGAGATGTTCTCCAACGGCTACGGATTCGTCGTCGACTACATCGCCGAAGTACTCAAATCCATGCGCTCCCAGGACTACTCCGACCGCTACCAGCAGCACTTCACGCTGTCATCCGACATCTCCACCCGAGACCGCGACGGCATCCACAAGACCTTCTCCGGCCTGATGAAGATCCTCTACCCAGACGGCCACGCCAGCAACGAGGAGATCGAGGAAATCCTGCGATTCGCCATCGAAGGCCGAAAGCGCGTCAAGGACCAGATCCTCCGCATCGACTCCACGATGCCCGAGGTCAAGTTCGGCTACCTCGACACCGAGGGCTCCTGGCACAGCGTCGCCACTCTCGAGGAAGACGAGTATCCGACCCACTACCACCGCGGGCGCAAGCAGGACACTGAGCCTCCCGAGACACCCTCCGATATCGACCCGCTCGGCGGTGCCCCAACCCCGACCGGCGTGCCTTCGGCCGACCACAGTGCCGCGCCCGAGCCGGCCCCCGAGCTCTTCCAAGGGCACCGGGAGTATCACGAAGGCCAGCGGGGCGTTTCGTACGGCGGACTGCTCGTCCCGCATCTCCGTGGTGCCTCGCAGATCACGATCGTCGACCCCTACGTGAGACTGTTCCACCAAGCCAGGAACCTGATGGAGCTCGTCGAGGGCATCGCACGCGGAAAGGACCCAGCCGATGAGGTCACACTCAAGCTCGTGACGGTCGAGTTCCAAGACGACCCAGTCAAGCGCCAGAAACAGTATGAGTACCTGCTTCAGATCCAGAAGAGCGCCGGCGTGCTGGGGATCGTCCTCGACGTCCAGTTTGCCGAGCCCCAGGCCATCCACGACCGGTCGATCACGACCGACACAGGTTGGAAGATCCTACTCGGCCGCGGCCTCGACATCTTCCAGCGGATGTCCGACAGCCCATTCGACCTCGCCACCAAGCACCAGAAATACCGCGAGGTCAAAGCCTTCGGCATCACCTACATCCGGGACCTCAGTGGAGACTGAGGAAGGCATATAGGTCAGGCGTTCTTCAGAGATCCCCTCTTCTAAGATCGTTGTGTCGCTGTAGCCTCATCGTCGGCTGTGGGAATTGACGGTGCCGCATACGCGCGGAGTGATCGAGGGTGCGCTTCCTGGGCTCGGTCAGCGTCTGATGCGCGCTACTGACCCTCCGAGGAGTAGTTCGGCGTCAAGCTGGAGGGTCTCGACGGCAGCGTGCGGCGTCCTGAGGCGGGCGAGGATTTGGCGAGCCGCTGCTCGCGCGAGTTTCGAAGTTGGCTGTTCGATGGTCGTGATGCGGGGGATGAAGAGACCTGCAAGATCGCCGACGTCGAAGCCGATCAGGGAGATATCGCGGCCTAGCCCCAGTCCTGCCTCTGAGATGGCCTTGAGTGCTCCCAAAGTGAGCTCGTAGTTGACGGTGAACAGTGCGGTGGGACGGGTGGGGCCGTAAAGCACCTTGATGGTCGCCCGCGACGCTTCGTCGAATGTCGGTTCGCAGTCAGGTACCTGTTCTGGGGTCAGCGTGACTCCGGCCTCCTCGAGGGGGGTGGACCGGGGGCTCCTTCCCTCGGCCACCCTGTGGCGCTTCACTGCTCCGTTCGGCTTCATCAAGACAGGAGCTCGCCTAGCAGGGGTGTGGATGTGGCGGAGCGTTAGCCGTCAATCACAGTTCAGTGACATCGTCGAGCTGGAGTTCAACGCCGTCGATGCCTAACTCCCTGGCCTTCCTGTTGAGGAACTCCACCATCGACCGAGGCCCATACATGCGTCGCCACCCACGCGCCTCGGACATGATCTCGGCGTCGTGGAGAAGAGCCTCCAGCGAGTAGACCCGCTCCCGTCGCTCAGCAGCTGCGGCCTCTTCGGCGATCTCCCGGGCCTGACGTTGCTCTTCCTCGGACTCCAACTCCTGCGGGGTCCTGATCAGTACGGGGGTACCGGTGACCATCAGCGTCATCATCTGCACGCCCTTCCCCGACAACTCTCCAGGGGTGAAGGAGATACCAAGCACGCAGTTGGCGCCGAGGGTCGTGGCCTGCTCACTCAATTCTTCCCTGGCCAGCCCGTACATCCGGTCCATGTATTCCTGGTAGGTCCTGGAACGTCCGCCGAAAGTGTCGGAGAAGCTGGCGACCAGGTCGCTGATGATGTTGGTGCCGAGGACGACGTTGGCCGCGATGGGGTGGAAGTAATGAAGGATCCGGTAGCCCTCAACGCTGTGGGTCGTGGTCAAGATCACACGAAGAGGCTAGCGCCAATGGACACGTGGCAGGGTATCCAGGCAAGCCAGCGCGGGTAAGCCAGCTCAGGTCTGTTTGTGGGCTAGAAGCCCTTCAGATCTCCGAAACTGTCGTCCCACTGTGGTGGTGTTGGATGCGGGTTCTTCTATTCGATGGGGCTCAAGGAATGCCCCGCGACGAGGAAGGCGATGAGTGATGGCACAGAATCCACGTCTGGAGGCGCGCCGGCTGGTGCAGGAGCAGCTGCTGAGGCGCCGTGAGGAGGCTGCAGCGCGTGAGGCCAGGATCCGGGAGCATGCGTTGGTGGCGACGGCGGCCGCGGTGGAGCGGCAGCAGGTCGTGGAGGACACGGAGCGCCGGATCGGCCAGGCCCTGCACGCACTCACGCAGGACGTGTCGGTGCCGGAGGCCGCGGCATTGTGTGGGCTGGAGGTCCGTGAGGCCAACCGGCTCCGACGCTTGCAGCAACACCACCATCACGATCCCGCGGCCTCTCCCGGTCCGGCGTCCTTGGCGCCGGGCATCTGAGCGAGGGGCGGGGTTGTGTCGTTGACGGCGGAGGATCTGGCTTCGGAGGTGCTGGTTGGCCGGTTCCGGGCGAAGCTGCGGGTGCTGCAGGGAAGTGACTGTGTGTGGTGGGCGGGGGCGATCAGCCGCAATGCCGGCCACGGCCGGTTCTGGCTGGGTCCTCGCCGCGCCGTGGTGGCACACAGGTACGCGTTCGCACTGGCGGAAGGCTTCGACGCGTTGGTGGGTGTGGAGGTGCTGGCGCATGAGTGTGACAACCCTTTGTGTCAGCGGGTAGGGACCGGTCATGTGGTGGCGTCGACCAGGTCGCGGAACCAGACGGACTGGGTCACACGGGGTGCGGTGTCGGCGGGCAACTACATCGGCCCGGACTCCTCGTTCGATCGGAGTCTAGTGATGCGAAACCTGCTGCTGCTCGACACGGGCGCGGCCGCGCGGCATTTGGCCTCACTCCCCTACCGCCACGGCGTCCAGCTTCCGCTGTGGTGATCTGGAAGTTGTGGGCGTGTCTCGCATCAGTTTTCGGTTACATGTATACGAATCACACTAGTGTGATTCGCATGACTGCTCCTCGTCGCCCGCGGAAGTCCATGGTGGACCCCATCCAGATTGGTTTACTCGTCGACTCCGCTGCTAACCATCGCCTGTCGGCGCTGGCGGCGGCTGCTGGCGCATCACGGTCGCTGTACGCGCAGCGACTAATCGAGAACGTGCCCCTCGACGCCAACGGCGTGCCCACGTGGTGGCCGGCCGAGGAGTACCCCCACCACCCTGAGGAGACCCTGCCCATGACCGGGTAAAACCCCCTGAAATGACAACGAGCCCCGCGCCAACGGGGCTCGTACAAGTCATCAAGTTGTGAGGCTCGAGCTGCGAACTCTTGCCGGAGGACTTTTCCCTCGAAACCAAATCGTGAACCAGGACCCGAGAGGAGGTCTTGTCGTTGAGTATAGACAGTGAAGTCGTTTCTGCCTACCCCCGTGGGGTCGGCGTGTCGCGTGTCGCGGCGTGGGACCTCGCGGTGGCGATCTCCCCCCGGGACACGCTGCGGGTGCAGCTACCTGACGCCTCAGGCGGGTTCTCCTCGCAGTACATCGGCCGCGCCTCGATCGACGGGCCGGCGCCGGAGGCCCCCTGGGCAGTGCACCTCACCGACACGGCCGGCCGGTTCCACCTGGTCGCCTTCGACCTCGACGGCAAAACCGAGGCCGCCGCCCGACAGGCCGTCGCGGACAGGGACAGGATCACCGGCTGGCTGGATCAGGTGGGCATCGAGTACCTGGTGTGCGCCTCGGGCGGCATCGGGCAGGGCTGGCACATCTGGGTCGCGCTGTACGACGGGGTGCCGGCTTCGGTGGTGCATGCGGTCACCGATCGGGTGAAGGTCGCCTGCCAGTCCCTGGACCGGGCCCCGCTGGGGAACCTGGTCACCGGCTGCGTCCGCCCCCCAGGCGCCCCCCACGCCTCCGGCGGCACCTCCCGGATCGTGACCGGCGACCCGCAGACCCTGACCCGCGCCACCACCACCGCCGACGACCTCCACCGCCTGGCAGACCTGGTCGCCGAAGACGTCGCCGCCCTCCCCCAGCTGACCCGCCTCGACGACGACATCCTCGCAGGACTCCCCCGCGACTCCCACGGCCACCCCTACCTGACCGGCGCCCTCCGTCCTCTCCCTGCCGCGGTGTCGGCCGCGATCGGGCAGTACCCCGTCGACGCCTCCTCCCACCTGTTCACGATCCTGCTGTCCATGGCCCGCTCCCGCCGACGCTTCGACAACGTGATCGGTCTGCTGCACTCCCCCGGCCTGGAACACGTCCGGACCCTGCGCGACCCCCACACCGGCCACCGCACCCCCCGCCCCACTGCCGGACCCCACTCCCCGATCGCCACCCTGACCCGGCAATGGCGCCGCGCTGTGGCGGTTGTGGCCACCACCGGCGACCGGCACGGCTCCGACCACACCTTCCTCGCCCGCGCCGAACAGCTCGCCCTCGATGTCGAGGGCAGGCAGCAGCGCGCCGACGCCTCCCCCACCCGCTGGCGCGGCCCCCACGGCGCCACAGACCGACGCGTCCTCGACGCCCTCCACCTGATCGCACTCGACGCCGTCACCCCCGACGTCGACGCCTCCATCCGCCACCTCGCACTGCGCACCGGGATCTCCCGTGAGAACACCCGACTGGCGCTCCACCGGCTCCAAGCAGACGGCTGGATCCAACTCGTCATCCCCGCCGCCGGCACCCACGCCGCCACCTGGACCATCGACCCCAAACGAGATATCCACAGCACCCTGGAGTCTCTTCGGTCACAAGCGGTCCCACCGCGCACCCCACCCCCGGCCACAGGCACCACCCGCGACCGCCTCCGCACCACCCTCACCGCCCGCCAGGACGCGGCCCGACACGACCTGTTCACCCGACGGGGACTCGGCGTCGAAGTAGGAAACACCTACGCCCGCCGGCACGACACTCCCCCACCCCAAGCCGACGCGCTCCAGGACCTCGCAGACGCCGGCCTCCTCCACCCCCACACCCCCGCCCACCTCGACGCCCTCGCCCAGGCCCGAGGCGTCCACGGAACCCTCGCCAGACGCGAAATCACCTACAGCATCGAACAAGCGATGTGGCGCTGGTGGATCGTCGAACTCCAACGCACCAGAGAACGACACCGCCACCAACCCGCCCTCGGCGACAAAGGCCCCTGGAGCCAATGGGGCAAACACCCCAGACGACCCGACGGCCGAGCCACCTTCAGACAAGCACGCCTCCAGCTGCTCCTCGCAGCCTGACCACCAACCACACCCATGCACCCCCACTCCCCCACCCACCCCTCCGCCGACGAGCCGGACTCGGCCACAGCCTCGAAGGCAAGCGGTGCGAAGCACCGCGCGGCAGCACCAAGAACCCTGGCTACGGCGACATGCCTCTTCGACCGTTCCTTAGATGACTAGTTCTAATGGTGCTAATAGGGGTATTGGAAGAAATAGGGATAGAACTATTAGGGATAAAGGGTCTGTGACCGTGTGTGAGCGGGACCTACGCGTCATGGGCGCCTCGTGAGGGGCCGCCCAGCTCAGGGGCGATCGAGCGGAATGACTGCATGTGGGACCCCACGGAGAGCTAATAGAACTAAAAGAACTAATAGTACTCAGGCGACACGCTGGCGCGGTTCGAGCTAGCAGACTCGATACCCCCTAGGCTGCGGTAGAACCATTGGAACTATTGGAACCATTAGAACTAGGCGTGAGGGGGTGCCCGATGGGCGTTGGACTCGAACGTGTTGTCGCGGTCGTCAACGGCAAGGGGGGAGTCGGGAAGACGACTGTCACAGCGAACCTTGGCGGAATGCTCGCTGTCAGCGGCTACCGAGTGCTGCTGGTCGACATGGACCCCCAGGGCAATCTGGCGGAGGAACTCGGTTACACGAGCAGCGACATCAACGATGACGGGCTGGCGCTGGCACAAGCGCTGACGTTCTCAGGTGTCGCCCAGCCAGTCAAAGGGATCCGAGAGAACCTTGATGTCCTGATCGGGGGACCCCACCTCGACATGGCGGCGGCCGGTCTGACTATGAAAGCGCAGAAGGATCCCACGGCGGCGAAGCTTGCCCTTGCGGTGGCGCTGACGCCGTTGGCTGCAGACTACGATCTGATCTTCATCGACTGTCCACCGGGGCAGGAGACCCTGCAACAGGCGGCACTGGCGGCGGCCCGTTGGGCACTCATACCGGTCAAGACTGATGCGTCATCTCGAAAGGGACTGCGTGACGTGGCACGCCGTCTCGACGCTGTCGTGGGGCTGAACCCGGATCTCGACCTGCTGGGCGTCGTGCTTTTTGGGGTCAACAGGTCAGCGAAGAGAGTCTCGGAGACGGCGCGCCAGGGAATCAGGGACGACCTGGGTGACGGGGCGCCGATCTTCGAGACTGCCATCCGTCACGCCGAGGCCGCAGCCCAGGAGAGTCGAGAGCGGGGACTCCTCGCGTTCGAGCTTGAAGAGGCTGTTCTCTCTGCCCCGAAGTGGTGGGAGATTCGCCGGGACCACGCGTTGCAGCAGGATGGCCCGCGTTCGCGTAGTGCGGTCGGGTTGGCGGAAGACTTCCAGTTGCTTGGCGAGGAAGTCGTGAAGCGAATCACCGAGAGTGAAGCGAGCCAGGTGGTTGCTGTTGCGGGAGCAGGGGAGGGGCTCCGATGACGGGGGAGGCGAGGCGCCAGCTGACAGGACTTCCACCGAGGCCGGCGCATCAGCCACCGGTCAATTCGCGCTTGATCAGGAAGAACCGGTCCGCCGGCGATGCTGTGACAACGCCCATGGTCCAGTCCGGCCCAGTCGCAGAGGTTGAAGAGCAACAGACTCCATCCGTATCCAGCTTCACCGAGCCTGCGACAAGAGTGTCTGAGGCCAACACCATGGCACGGACCACAGCCAAACCCGCGAAGAAGCCGGCTAGCAAGGTCAAGGTCGGGTTCTACATAGACGTCAACGATGCGGCCCGTTTGCGCGGTGCGGCGAGGTTCATTCCCAACGAGCTGCGGGCCGAGGGTGTCGACGGGTTCTCAGCCATGGCAGCCAAGCTCCTCATGGACGGACTGGCACAGCTTGAGCGCACCTACAACAACGGCGAACCTTGGCCGAGCATGCCACCGGGCGAGGAACTGCCACGGGGACGTACGGTCCAGTAGAACGCTGGTCCATCCGCTTCAGCTACGAGCCATCTCACCCGCGTCGCGCGAATCTCTAGGGGGAGTGCCTTCGACTCCGCTCTGCGCTGCTGGTTAGTACTAAAAGTACTAATCGCGTCCGCTCGTCTATCCCCACACAGCTCAAAGTCGATTACGCCAGCGCCCGCTTAGTCCGGGGTTCATATGTGTGGAGGTTTGCAGACAGGGCCTGTGGATAACGGGAAAAGTGGTCTGCCCTTTCCGATCAAGGGGTCAGCGGCGCAGGCGAAGCGAAGGGACGAAGAGATGATTGATGGCTCGTACGAGGTGTTCGTGTTGGTCGACGAGGCGTGCAACCTGATGGTGCACGACGACACGGTCACGGGGCTCACGGCGCTCGACATCGCCGCATGCCGTGCGATGGTCGTGGAGTTCGCGCAGGGCGCCACAGAGGTGGCCGTTGATGTGCCGGGCTCGGTGGCACAGTGCATTGACCAGGCCGCCCGACGGGCCGCGCTGTGGGATCCGGCCCAGCTCACGACCGAGGCCCTCCGCCTGGTGCTGTTGCTCTCAGACGTCAGCCGCGACCTGAACAGGGCATGACGTGGCCAGGTTCCACCAGGCCGTTCAAGAAGCAGCAGCCCACCTCGCCGGCGATCCCGTCTCCTTGGCCACCTGGGCCCACACGGTTCGCCGATGCGACCAGCTCCTGGCCGGTACCGACCCGGCGATGCGCAGCGCCGCGGCCCTCACCCCAGTCCTGACGACCGGGGACGCAGGCCTTCGACGGCAGGGTTTGATACTGGCGCTGGACGGCGATCCGGGACTGCCGGTGAGTGCGGGAGACAGGCAGGAGCTGCGTGTCGTGGCGCTGTACGTCACCCGCGCGGCGTCCCGCGAGGCAGATCCCTCCCAGCGACTGCTTCTGGCAGGGATCGAGCGGCGCCTGCTGGGAGGCAGTCCGGCCCGGGGGAGCTTCGAGGCGAGCCTGCGCGGCTGGAGTCATGCAGTGGCTGAGGCATCCGAGGCGATGGACCCTGTGGCGGCGCTGGCCGTGAGCAGAATCCAACGCACCCTCCTCGATGCGGGCGTCGAGGCGATGAACCGACTGGAAGTCGCCGACGGCGTCGGCCACGAACGCCTCCTCGCTGCTGTCGAAACCAGCAGGGACGCCTGGGCAAGGGCATACGACGCATGGTTGGAGATTGTCCCGAGAAAGGCTCTGTACATCGAAGGCCTCGACAGGGCCACCGTGGGCGTGCAATTGGCCGCGCGGGACGCCAGTGACATCGACAAGCTTCGAGGACTCTTGGTTACGGGGTTTGGTGGGAATCTGGCGGCCGCGATGGCGGTGACGCCTGCTGATATGCGGGTGGATTCTGATCTGGTGGCGCGTGCTGTGACGCTGGAGCAGCGCAGTGATCTGGCCGCAGCGATCCAGCCTCGGGAGTTCCGCGAGCCTGAACCTGTTGCGGTCCCGGTGGAGCCGAGTGTTGGCCCGGCGGTGAGGTTCACCACGTCGAGCGAGGCGGCTTCTTCGCCTCGCCCCGCGATGTTACGGCAGGGGCTGGAGGTGGAGACCGTCAATTTCGGGGAACGCGGCCGGTTGGAGGAACTCGCCGGTGAGAGGGATGCGGGGGTGATCGCTGGGGCGGCCCGTGCGGGTGTGGTGGAGGCGGTGGCGTTGGTGGGTGGTGCGACGGTCGCGGAGTTGAGTCGGCTGGTGGAGCGGGGGGAGCGGGCCCAGGCGGCGATCGCCGCCTCGGCGTTGCCGATTGTCTACTCCTGGAGTCGACGGTTCGCACCCGAGTTTCGACAGGAGTTCGTGTCGCGGGCGTCGCTGCAGTTGGCGGAGGTCGCTTCCAAGTGGGACCCTCGCGTGGCCGGGTGGTCGACGTTTGCCTATACCGTCGTCGACTACGCCTACCGCGGCGAGGCGCGCCGGCTGGGGACGTCTCGGGAGGTGACCAGCGAGGACGTGGGGCGGTGGGCGGGGGAGTCACCGTCACGCTCGACGGTGACCGTTGCGAGGTCTCCGGAGGCGGAGGCGCTGTGGGGGGCGGAGCGGGACCAGGTGGCCCGGTTGCTGGACCAGTTGCCGGATCGCATGCGTGTGGTGATGGAGGGCCGACTGGGATTGGCGGGGTCGGTGAAGACTTTCGCTGCTCTGGCGGAGGAGACGGGGGTATCGCCGTGGATCGTGTCGCGCGATGCGAGGGTGGGGACGCGGTTGCTGCGGGAACACCACCTGGCAGCGAAAGCCACGGAAGAGAACCCTTCTCCGGATTCGGCTCCGGTGACGTTGCGGCATCTGGCCCAGGTCCTGCAGCCTCCGAAGGAGGACAGGTCGCGGACATCGACCTCGGCGAGGCCGGAACACCGCTCGGGGCGACCTTCGAGGGACGTGCGGGGGGTGTCGCGGTGATTCAGGCCCTTATCCTGTGGGCATGTCAGTGGCAGAGCGGCTCCGTGAGGCGAGGCTGGCCGCGGGCCTTACCCAGGCGCAGCTGGCCCAGCGGATTGGTGTTGCTGACGGCACGAGGGTCGCGGCGTGGGAGCACGGACGCTCAACGCCTCATCCGGCGACCTGGGCCGCGGTGTGTTCACTGCTTGGGATCGACGTGGAGGAGGCGGGGGTGGTGACCCTGCGTTCTCTTAGACTGCGGCGAGGGTTGACTCCTGACGACGTGGCTGCGGAGCTGGGGGTTGCTGCTGGCACGGTGCGGCGGTGGGAGTCGGGGGCTCACAGGCCGCGGGCGAAGCACGCGGATCGGCTGGCGGAGCTCTACGGAGTCCCCACCCTCCCATAAGTGACCAAAAGTCACTAGTGATAGAAATACGTATCGGTTAGGTTTGCGCCATGGGACCACTGTGCCCGGGTTGATAGAGAGTGTGACCATGACTATGGCTCCAACAGGAGACGAACCAACCACCGCGAGGCCGCCGATCGTGGCGGCGCCGGCCGCCAGGACGCAGCGGCGGCCGTTGTTCGCGGTGTTAGCGGGGCTGCTGATCCTGCTCGGCGCGGCCGGGGGAGCATTGGTGTTCTGGTCGACCGGCTCCACCGTGGAGGCGGTCGCGGCCCGCGTCCCCGTGGCCCGGGGTGAGGTGATGACGGCGGAGATGTTCACCACCGTTCAGATCGCCCCCAACCAGCAGCTGAGTTACCTGGACGCCGACGAGCTGCCCGCCCTGTTGGGGAAACGCGCCGCCCATGATGTGGCGGCCGGGTCGCTGGTTGGCCCCACCGCCGGTGTCGAGGCCATGGTCCCGTCGTCGGGTCGCACAGTCGTCGGATTGTCTCTTCCGCCTGGTGCGGAGCCGGCGGTCCCGTTGCAGGTCGGGGACCGGGTCCGGGTGATCCTCACCGAACCGGCTTATGCCTGTGCGGCGGGGGAGTCCGGCACCATCGACACCCCTGAGGGCGCCATCGCCGCGCAGTGCACCGTCAACGTGGTGATCCCGGCCGTGGTGGTGGCCACCGCCCGCGATGAGGCCTCCGGCCAGGTCTCCGTCTCGGTGGACGTCGCCGAGGATGATGCACCGCGTACGGCGGCCGCTGCCGCTTTGGGTCGCGCGGCCCTGGTCCTCGACAGCCGGGACGCCTGACCAATGGCCGTTTACGCGCTCACCTCTGCCGCGGGTTCCCCTGGGGTGACCACCACCGCGCTGGGTCTGGCGTTGGAGTGGCCGAACCAGGTGCTGCTGGTCGACGCCGACCCCGTGGGCGGGTCGGCGATCCTGGCCGGCTACTACCGCGGCACCGTCGGGCATCCCGGCACCCTGGTCGAACTCTGGTCCGCCCACCGCCAAGGCGGGCTCGAGGACGCGGTCCGCGAGTTGCCGCTGCGGCTGTCGGAGACCGCCTCCCTGATCCCCGGCCCCGCCGGCGCCGCCCAGGCCGGCGGCCTGGTGGATCTGTGGCCGGCGCTGGCCGCGCAACTCAGGGTGCTGTCTCAGTTTGGCGTTGACGTCCTGATCGATCTGGGGCGTCTCGGTCACACGCATTTCGCGACCCCCCTGGCCAGGGCCGCCGACGAGCTCCTGCTGGTCATGCGTAGCGATCTGCCGTCGGTCGCGGCCGTCTCAGCCGCAGAGGTGCCTTCGGAGGCCCCGGTCCGCGGGCTGCTGATCGGCCCCAACCGGCCCTACACCGCCCACGCTGTGGCGTCGGTGATCAAACGCGAGATCGGCGTGACGTTGCCGTGGGCGCCGGAGGAGGCCGAGGTCCTCAGCCACGGCCAGCCCGAGCCGAAGCGTGGCCTCAAGCTCCGCAAGGCGCTGCGGCAGGCCGGCGAGGAGCTCCACACCACATCCATCACCGCCCTGGGGGTTTCAGCATGAGCGACGCACTGCAGGCCGCTGCCGAGATCGACCCGGCCACGCTGGCCCTGTTCACCCAACCGGCACCGCCGGCGGGCCGTACCCGTGGCAGCTTCCGGATGCTCACCGCGGAGGAGCCACGTCGCCAAGCCGCACGACACGAGCCCGCAACGCCGCCGGAGCTGGCGCGGCCGGTGCTGACGCCTAGGGTGCAGCGTCGCCTGGCGGGGGAGATCGACTGGGATCTGGTCGACACGCTCCGCGAACGGGTCTCGACGGAACTCTCGGAGCGCGACCCCGACCCCTCGACGCGCGAGGACATCGGCCGCGAGATCATCGCCGCGGTCCTGGAGGAGGAATCCCGCGCCTCCACCGTCCGCGGCCAACTCACCTGGACCCTCGACCACCAGGACCAACTCGCCCAAGCCCTGTTCGATGCCGTCTTCCGCCTCGGCCGGCTGCAGCCCTATCTGGACGATGACGCGGTGGAGAATGTGATCATCTCCGGCTTCGACAACGTGCTGGTGGAGAACAGCGACGGCGAGCTGGTCCCCGCGCCGCCGGTCGCGTCGAGCGATGAGCAGCTGATCGAGTACCTGACGTTCATGGCCGCCCACCAGCCGAAGCCGCGGGAGTTCTCCGAGGCGGCGACGAAGCTGCACCTGGCGCTGCCGAACCGGGCGAGGCTGTTCGCCTCGGCGTGGGTGACGTCACGGCCGACGGTGATCATCCGCCGCAACCGCCTCATCGACGCCGGCCTCCACGAACTCGTCGCCCTGGGTTCCTTGTCCTCGGTGGCGGCGTCGTTCTTGTCGGCGGTGGTGCAGGCCCGTATGTCGCTGGTGGTCTCCGGTGATCAGGGCACGGGGAAGACCACGATGCTGCGCGCGTTGGCCCACGAGTTGCCGGCACACGTGCAGATCGGCACCATCGAAACCGAGTACGAGCTGTACCTCAAAGACACCGGCGACCACCAGGTCGTCCACGAGTGGCAGGCCAACCCCGGCTCCGGGGAGATCGGTCTCAACGGCCGCCGCGCCGGCGAGTACACCGTCCGCGAGGCCCTCGAAGACTCCCTGCGAGCCAACTTGAGTTACACGATCGTCGGCGAGGTCCGCGGCTCGGAGATCGTGACCATGTTCAAGTGCATGCAGTCCGGCTCCGGCTCCATGTCCACCACGCATGCGAGGACTGCCGAGGGGGCGATCCGGAAGCTTGTCACCTGCGCGACGCAGGAGGGCGCCAACATCACCCGCGAATACGCGCTCAACGTGATCGCCGAGGACATCGACGTGATCGTCCAGCTCCAGGTCGAATCCGTCCAACAGCCTGATGGCACCTGGCGGAAACGCCGCTGGGTGTCCGAGATCATCGCCGTCGAACCCGGCGAGGACGCCAAGGGCTACGCCACCACCACCATCTTCGCCGCCGAACCGGGCAGCCACCGCGCCACCGCCCGCATCCTGCCACCGAGGTTCCGGATGCTGGAGCGGTTCGGGTTCGACCTGGCTGGCTTCAACGCCGAGCGGGGAACCCGCGCATGACTGTCCTGGCAGCATTGTCTGGTGCGTTGATCGTCGCCGGCATCCTCGGCCTGATCTACGCACTGACCCCCCACCCCGTCACCCCCGCGAAGGCGCCGCGGATCCGGCGGCGCCGCCGGCTGTCGAAGGTCCGGGTCGTCGCTCTCGCCGGGCTGGCCGCCGGCGCCCTGATCGCGGTGGTGACCGGCTGGCTCGTCGCCCTCGTCATCGCACCAGCCGCCTCGGTGATGATCTACAAGATGGTCACCGGTCGGGCGACGAACCGCATCGAGCGGCTCAACGCCCTGGCGGACTTCGCCCGCGCCCTCGGCGGCGTCCTGACCGTCGGCCGCGGCCTGGAGCAGGCGATCCTGCACGCCGCCCGCTCCGCCCCGGCCGCGCTGGCCCCCGAAATCGGCAGATTGGCTGCACGGGTCCGCGCGAACGTCGCCACCGCCACCGCGCTGCGCCTGTTTGCTGATGAGTTGGATGATGCGACCGGGGACCTGTTCGCCGCCACCCTGATCCTGGCCGCGGAACGCCGCGGCCCCGGTGTCGCGTCCGCGATGCAGGGCCTGGCCGAATCCATCGACGAGGACGTCAAGGCCCGCCGCCAGGTCGAAACCGAGCAGCAGAAGGCCCGCACCGCCGCCCGCATGATCACCATCATCTCCGCACTGCTGCTCGGGGGCCTGTTCCTGGCCGGCAGCTACGTCGAGCCCTACCGCACCCCCCTGGGGCAGGTCCTGCTGACCGTGTTCATGTCCCTGTACCTGGCCGCGTTGGTGTGGATGGGCCGCATCTCCGCCACCAAACCCCTGCCACGCTTCATCGGCACCGCCATCACCGCACAACCCGCCACCGACATCGTCGCCGCGAGGCAGGGTGGTGTGCGATGACCGCGCTGCAGCTGGCCATGCTCTCGGGCGCCACGATCACCGCCGGCCTCGTCCTGCTGGTGGCCGGCCTCGTGCCGGCCCCGACCAATCTGAAGGACGCCATCGGCCGCCTGCAACCTCGCATCACCCTCGACACCCCCACCGGGCCGAGCGTGGATTCGGAGGTGCGGCTCGGCCGGTGGGCCGAACGCCACCTTCCCGCGGTCATCTGGGGCGCAGCACCGGAGAAGGATCTCGCGCTCCTGGGTCGCACGAAGGCCGCGTTCTACGGCTCCAAACTGATCTCCGGCGTCCTCGGCCTCCTCGTCGTGCCCGTGATCAGCGCCGCCACGATGATGCTCAGGCTCCCGATCCCTGTCGCGGTTCCCGTCCTCGGCTCGATCGGGTTCGCGGCGATCATGTGGTTCCTGCCCAACAACGAGCTCCGCGACCAAGCCCGGAAGGCCCGCGACGAGTTCAGCTACGCCCTGGTGGCGTTCGTGGAAATGGTGGCCCTCGAGCGGCTCTCCGGCGCCACCGTTCCCGAAGCCTTGCTCCGCGCCGCCGACACCGGCGACTCCTGGGTGTTCCAACGCCTGGCCACCGTGCTGCGCCGCACCCAGTACACCGGCCAGAACCCGTGGGACGCGCTGGCAGACATGGGCCACCACTACGACCTGCCCGATCTGGTCGACCTGGCCGACATCATGCGCCTGGCCGGCGCCGACGGCACCCGCATCTACTCCTCACTACGCGCCCGCGGCGCCGCCATGCGCAACGCCACCCTCAACCAACAAATCAGCCGCGCCAACGCCGACGGGGAACGCATCGCCATCCCCGTCACCCTGCTCGTCCTCGTCCTGGCGATCACCCTGGTCGTCCCCGCAGTCCTCCGCATGATCTAACCCGAAAGGAAACACCGCCATGCTTGCCCTCTACAGCTACCTCACCGCCACCCTCCACACCCGTGTCCGGGTGCGGGATCAGCGGGGTCTGTCCCAGTCCACCGAGAACGCGATCCTCCTCGCAGGGGCCGTTGGGATCGCCGTCCTGATCATCTCCGCGATCACCGCATATGTGCAGGCCAACCTCCCCTCCTGACCAGGACCAACGGGGCCTCAGCTCCTCCGTCCTGGCCACCATCCTCTTCCCGCTCGTCCTCAGCTCCCTGTGGCTGACGATGCAGTGGGCCATGCTCACCTGGGCACAAGCAACAGCACAGGCAGCAGCACAAGACGGAGCCAGAGCCGCAGCAGCCCTCAACGCCACCGGAACACACGGTCAGGCCACAGCCACCCGAGCCGCCGACAACGGATCCATCGACAACCTCCACGTCACCGCCCAACGCGCCGCCCGACTCACCACAGTCACCATCACCGGCACAGCCCTACAAGTCATCCCCGGCTTCCCCGTCACCATCCAGGTCACGGCCACCTCACCCACCCAACGACTCACCCCATCCTGACGGAGACGAAGAGATGACGATCACACGACTCGCACCCGCAGCACTGGCCGCACTACTCCTCCTCGGCGCCTGCACCCCAGACCCCGCCGAGACCCCCACGCCTGTCCCGAGTGCTTCAACTGCGTCCCCGTCACCCACGCCCTCGTCGGCACCTTCGCCGAGCGCGTCGCCGACCCCGACCAGCACCCTGTCACCTGAACAGGAGGCGGCCCAGGCGGGGGCGGTGGAGTACTTCCGGGCGGTCAACGCCGTCCGTAGCGATCCCGACGCAGACTTCCAGCAGGTAGCCAACGCCACCACCGGAACCCATACCTCGGCCGAGGCGCAGCTCATCGGCGAGTACCGCAGCCAGGGCGTTGTCCAGACCGGCGAGAACGTCTACACCTACAAGGGCGTCGGGCCCGTCGTGGAGGCCGGGGGAGTGCGCTCGGTCGAGGTCCGTGTCTGCAGCGACAGCCGAGGCAGCGACATGGTCGACGCCAACGGCAACTCCGTCCTCGACCCTGCCCGGCTCCGTTTCGTCGACTTCAGGCTGGACATGGTCCAGGTGGGCAACAGTTGGCGAGTGAACGGCGGCCAGAGCGAGGCGGTCGAATCATGCTGAAGCGCCTCTACCCAATGGTGATGCTCGCCGCCCTACTCGTCGGCGTAGCAGTCCCCACGGCCTCAGCTGAAGGCACCGGCGGTGCCTTCCTCAACGAGCACACCATCATCGTGAGTGTCCAGGTCCCCGGCTCATCGGGGGGTGGTGGCCGCGGGCAGGGGAGTGCTGGTGGCGGCGGTTCGGCCCCGTCGGGTTGCTACACCGGTGGCGGTGCGGAGTTGCCCTGCACCCAGTGGGGACTGGTCTGGCGGCCCGACCTCGAGTGCTACGCCCGCGTCAAGCCATACCAGCCTCCGTTGACTGACCCAGTGTGGGAGGGCAACACGACCGGGACGATCATCGAGTGCCGGATCGGCACTGAGGGTGGGTGGAGCAACACCTGGGACCTGTGGGCGGCGTCGGCGCAGTTGGCTGCTCCGCCGGATCCAGCGGTCCTCGCGCAGAGGGCGGTGGAGCGGATGCAGCTCGAAGCGATCAGGATGGGCACCTTCCCCGAACAGGCCGAACGAGCCCCCCGGGATCTCGGCTACGTCGGGTGGAACTCGTGGATGTGGGTGTCGAACCCGTCGCCGTCGACGTGGGGCCCGATCACCCGATCCGTGTCTGAGGCCGGCTACACCGTCACCGCCACCGGCCAGGTCGACAAGGTCGTGTGGGACATGGGCGACGGCACCACCATCACCTGCGGCCAAGGCAAGCCCTGGCGCTCCATCTGGGTCCACAACGAGCCCTCCCCCGACTGCGGCCACATGTACGCCAAGGACGGCGAGTACACGATCACCGCCACCTCCCACTGGGTGGTCAACTGGTCCGGCATCGGCCAGAGCGGCACCATCACCACGCAGCTGACCGACACCGCCACCCTGCGGATCGCCGAAGTCCAGGTCGTCAACGTCGTCACCCCCGAAAGCTGACGACGATGAGGCGTGATGGGGAACGGGGGATGATGGTGGCCGTCGAAACCGCCATCATCCTGCCCGTCCTGCTGGCCATGGTCGGTCTGCTGGTCGTGCTGGCCACAGGAGCATTGGCGCAGATGACGGTGAACTCCGCCGCCTCCCAGGCCGCCCGCGCCGCCTCCCTCGAACGCGACACCGCAACCGCCACCGCCACCGCACGCCAGGTGGCCGCCTCCACCTTGACCGAGTCCGGCACCACCTGCCGCACCTCCAACGTCGCCGTGAACGCCGCCGGCCTCCGCGCCCCCCTCGGCACGCCGGCCGTCGTGTCGGTGACCGTGACCTGCACCGTCGACCTCCAGGTCGGCCTGCCCGGCTTCCCCGCCACCCGCACCCTCACCGCCACGAAGACCTCACCGGTCGACACCTACCGGAGCAGACGATGAACCCCCGTCACGCGCTGACCCGCCCCGGTCGGGGTTCTACTGGGCATGGGAAGCAGCGTGGGGAGCGGGGAATGGTGTCGGTGTGGGTGTCGGTGGCTTTGGTGGCGTTCATCGTGACCATCGGCATCGGGATCGACTTCGCCGGCCACGCCGGCGCCGCCCAGCACGCGCGCGCCGTCGCCGACGAAGCAGCACGCGCCGGCGGACAACACCTGACCCTCGACTCCGGCCGGGCCCGCCCCGATGTGCACACCGCCATCGCGGCCGCCAACACCTACGTCGCCGCCTCCCCCTACACCGGCTCCACGGCGATCCGCGGCGGCGACACGATCACCGTCACCGTGCGAGGGTCCTACGACTGCCAGTTCCTCTCCATCATCGGCATCACCACCCTGCGCGTCGAAGAAACCGGAACCGCGACCGTGAAATCCGTCCTCGGAGGAACCGAACAATGACCCGCACCCTCCGCACCCTCCGCACCCTCCGCAGCCTCGCCGCCATCCTCGCCATCGCCGGCATCGTCGCCGGCGCCCCCTGGCTGCTGATCCAACTCGGCCAACTCCCCGGCTTCCTCCCGAGCTGGGATCGCCTCGCGGGGATGCTGCTTGCCCCCGACTCCGGCCGCTTCCTGCTGGTCCTGGTCTGGGCCGCCGCCTGCGTCCTGTGGGCCTGGCTCACCATCCTCATCCTCATTGAGGCTGTGGCGTTGCTGCGCGGGGTGAAAGCGCCGCGTCTGCCGGCCGCGTCGATGCCGCAAGGCCTGGCCCGGGCCCTGGTCGTCGCGGCCGCCGCCGCGTTCATCGCCACCCCCCTAAACGCCGGCGCAGCCCAACCAGACACCCCCACAGTCGCCGTCCCGGCGCCGGCTGCGGTGCCGGCGGCGGTGGCGCTGCCCAGCCAGGACCCCCGCCCCACACCCCCACCCGACGTGGCCCCGGCAGAGTCGGTCACGGTCGAGGAGGGCGACACCCTGTGGGATCTCGCCGAGGAGCACCTCGGCGACCCTGGTCGGTGGCCCGAGCTCTACGACGCCAACAAAGGCCACCCGCAGCCCACCGGGCACGTCCTTCAGGACCCCGACCAGATCGACGTCGGCTGGACCCTCACCATCCCCGGCCAACCAGCCCGAGCCACCACCGAACCGGCGCCCCAGACCCAGACGCAGCCGGAGACTCCTCGCCGCGAAGCCGTCACCGCACTGCTCCCCGCCGAAGACACCGCCCCCGTCGAGACGCCGGCCGCCGCCACCCCGTCGACAGCACCTTCAGTCACGCCCTCCGCCACGCCGTCCGCCGCCGCGCCGTCCGCTGCCGCGCCCACGGCGATCTCCTCCGCGGCTCCGGCGACGCTGACCCCGCTCCGCGCGGAAGCCACCGCCGTGGACATCGCCGAGGACTCCGACAGGGTTGATGCGTCGATGTATGCGTGGGAGGTTGCCGGGCTCCTCGGCGCCGGCACGTTCCTCGGTGTCGGGATCTCCACGCTGCTCGGTGCGCGGCGCAGGGAGCAGTTCCGCACCCGCCGCCCGGGCCGGATGATCGCCACCCCCGACCCGGTGGTGACCCCGATCGAGCAGACCGCACAGCTCGCCACGAGCCTCTCCGGCCTCCTGGTGGCCCGCCTCGACCAGGTGCTGCGCCGCCTCGACCCCCACACCACCCTCACCGCAGCCGTCGTCGCCCGCGACGCTTCGATCGTCGTGCACACCCCCGACCAGCTCCCCGCCCCCTGGCAGCAGGACCGGGACGGGTGGCTGCTGCCCAACACCGCCCGCGTGGAGACCGTCGGGGACCTGGTCCCGGACCGGCCGTGCCCCTGGCCGCTGCTAGTTACCATCGGCGCCGACACCGCCGACCGGGTCGTGCTCCTCAACCTCGAACACGCCGGCCTGGTCACGGTGTCCGGGGATCGGGTGATGAGCGCCGACTTCACCCGCTACCTCGCCGCCGAACTCGCCATCAACCCCTGGTCCGACGGGGTTCGGATCGCCTGCGAGGGACCCGCCACCCAGGTCATTGGCATGTCCCCCGAACGCCTCGACGCCCACCTCGACGAGATCCTCACCATCGCCACCACGAACGCCGCACGCGCCGCCCACAACGCGGTGGCAGCGTCTGAGGGCCGCGCCGCACAGGCCGGCGACGAAACCTGGCCCGCGGCCGCCGTCATCACCGGCCAGCCATCAGAGGACCTCGAGCAGCTGGCCGCGCTCATCGCGAACCACCCCCACCAGACCGGCACCGCCCTCCTCACCCTCACACCCAGTGGAGGGGATCTGGCGCTAACACCAGCCGGACGCATCCGCGGCTACGGGTTCGAGCTCACCGCCGTCGGCCTCACCGAAGACGAAGCAGCCGGCTGCGCCGACCTCCTCGCCGCCGCCACCCGCGACGACACCCACCCGGCCCCGGCCGATCAGCTCGTCGACGTCACCGGCAACCTACTCCCCGAGCACCGCGCCGACCGCGACAACGACGACACCGACACGGTCGAGTCGCTGCTCCCCGAACCCGACCACGCCTACATCGACACCGCCGCCGTCACCGCCGACGACCTCACCACCATCGCCCCCCGCGTGCCGGAACCGGTCGCCGAGACGCTGCAAGACCGGGATCCGGACCTCGACGCGCAGGTCCGGGCCTGGTTCTCCCCCCACTGCCCCTACCCCCGCCTGTCCCTCCTCGGCCCCGTCACAGCCCGCTGCCACGGCAAACCGCTGGCCAAGCAGAAGGCCTACTACACCGAAGCCCTGGCCTACCTCGCCCTCCACCCCCACGGGGTGACCGGCGACCAGGTCGCCGCAGCCCTCGGCATCACCATCGAACGGGCCCGCACCGTCATCTCCACCCTCCGCCTATGGCTCGGCACCAACCCCCACACCGGCAGCCCCCACCTCCCCGACGCGAAAAGCTCCCCACAGGCCAAAGCCAGGGGAGTGGGGCTCTACCTCGTCGAGGACCTCCTCGTCGACGCCGACCTGTTCCGCCGCCTCCGAGCCCGCGGCCTCGCCCGCGGACCAGCCGGGATCGAAGACCTCGAAACCGCGCTGCAGCTCGTGACAGGCCGCCCGTTCGACCAGCTGCGCCCCGCCGGCTGGACCTGGCTCATCGACGGAGACCGCGTCGACCACCACATGATCTGCGCCGTCACCGACGTCGCCCACATCCTCGTCACCCGTCATCTCCACACCGGTGACCTCGACGCCGCGAAACGCGCCGCCACCATCGCCCTGACAGCCGACCCCGACTCCGAAACCGCACGCCTCGACCTGGCCGGGATCATGGTCCACGACGGCCACTCGACCTCTGCACGCCAGATCCTCGCCGACGCCCTCGGCGAGGACGCCGACCTCGACCTCACACCCCGAGCCACTGACATTCTCAACGGCAAAGACTGGTTGAAGACTGGATAGTGCGACTGCCTGGGACTACCCAGTTAGAGCCCCACCACTTCAACGAAGGCCAACCACCTCTGCCCGCCCAATCGTCGGCACCCTCGGCGACGACGCCGACCTCGACCTGACACCCGCATAGCCCACCACAGCTACCCCGCGGACGCCGTGGCCGCTGCTCCGAACCACGAGAAAGTTCTAGGCCGTCGGTTACGCGCTGGCTGATGCGGGTCCGGGTTCTAAGAGCAGGACCAGCAAAAGACAAAGGGAGAAGGGGTGAGCGTGCCGTGTCGGATGCGCAGCAGCTGATTGTGACCGCGAAGAGTGGGGCGGAGGTCTGTGCCCAGTTGGTGTTCTGGACGCGCCAGTTGCAACGCGCCTTGGACGCGCGCCGCCGCCTGCTGGGAGTTGCCGCCGCTGGAGTTGAAGGCCGCGCTAGAGGAGCAGTGATGACCGCCACGTCGGAATCTGACGAGGTGACGTCGGTGGATCTCGGCACCTGGACTCCCCAGGCCCCGTCCGATAGTCCGCTGCTGGTGGCGCCGTGTTCGGTGCCGCGGGTCCGCCGCCTGAATGCCTGCCTTCGCGACCCGGCGTTGTTGCGGCGGGTGGCGACCCGGGTTCCGGGCCGGTCCCTGCCGCGCCAGGGTGGCTGGCGCGGCGGCACCCCACGCACCGGCGGTGTGTTGGTCGTCCCGGAGAGTCCGGCGCTTCGCCTCGCCGGGATTACCGCTCAGCCGCTTCCTCGGCTGCTGCACACCGCAGCGGCTCCCGTCACTGATCTTCTGGAGGACCTCTCATGATCCGTATCTCGCTGTGTTTCGAGCCCGCCCGCGGGGGTGATGGTCCGGTCCGCCCGATCGCCCCGCTCTCGGCCACTGCCGTGAGGGAGCTGACGCAGCTCCTGAACCATGAACTGAACCTGACACCGAGGTATCGCAGCTTCGCCCTCCGGGAGGATCCCCGGGTCCGGCTCCTGCTGGAGCCGATCGGACCGTCGGCGGCCGCCGACGCGCCGGTCGTCAGCCATCCACCCGAGTACGTCGACGAACTCGTCGAGACCCTGCTGACGGAGCTCCTGCCCGTCCTCTCCGCCCAGGATCCCGGTCTCCCGCTGCTCGCACCAGATCTGTGGATGCGCCGTTTCGTACCAGTCGACTCAACTCCGGACCTCGAGCCCGACACGCTCAGAAGTGCGCCACGGCCTCGACGGTCACCGCCGGTGTAGCGCGTTGGCCGTGCAGGGCCGAGGGGGGTCGGCTGGTGGGCCCAGACCGGGGCCCGAGCCGGCGTCGATGTCCGAGGGCTTCCGTAGGCTCCATGACATTCATCAGAGGGGAAGACATCACATGCCCACCGAGAAGAAGAGCAAGCCCCGAAAGCGTAAGACGCCGCTGCTGGCCGATGGCCGCGAGGAGATCTTCTTGCCGGAGTGGCTGAAGACAGGCAGCTACAACCTGGTGCGCGTCGCTGACGAGAGGCCTCCGTCGAAGCCGTTGGCGAAATGACTCTCGCCCTCGGGTGGGGCGCTGGGCGGTCGGCGCAGTGCGTCATGGAGGGTTTGCGCTCGGGGGTGGGGTGGATGGTGACCGCCGCGGGCTGCTTGTGTGTGCGAGCCCGGCTAGCCCACGGCTAGCCCGTGCTAGCCCTGGTTCAGGCTTTCAGGTCCTCGAGCCGTGTCTGGCAGACCTGACAGCACGGCAAGGCTTCGTGGTCCTGGGTGGGGACGAAGTATGTGCCGCAGAGTGCTCGAACGGCCTTGCCGTTGACGGTGCTGCCGGCCAGGTGTTGCCGGTGGGTGTAGTGGGCGCTGTGGCCTGGCTCGGATTCTGCGAGCTCGTGGTCGGCGGTGAGGGCCTCCAGCGCCGCGACGCGGGCGGCGAAGTAGCCGGGCTCAGCGATGGTGGAGAAGGTGTCTTTGTAGCGGTCCCATCCTTGTTCGGGCGGACTGAGCGTGATCAGGGCCCGCAGGGTCAACTGCCACACAAGGTTGCTTCCCGCGTGGGCACGGGTTGGGGTGAGCTCGAGCTCGACTTCGTCGGCGGCATAGTCATGTTCCCGCACCAGTGTCACGGTGATTGTGAGCGTCGCGACGGCACCCCTGGTGATGGGGTGGGCGATCTCGATCTGCTGGGTGCCTCCTGCGTGGATGGCGCGCAGTGCTTCCAGTAGTTGCTCTTGGACGCTCAGCTCCCACAGGGTGAGGAGGCGTGCGGCGGTTTCCTGTTTGAGGAGACGACGGTCCTCGTCTGTGGGGAGCCAGCGGAGTGGCTCGTCGGTGTGGTCGTGGCGCCTGATCTGTTCGTAGAAGTCGTCGCGGTCCTCATGTCCGCCCTTGGCCAGTCCCGCCACGACGAGCCAGTGAACGCCGGAGGTGTCATCACGCCAGACCCCGCCGCGCCACTGGCCTGCCTTGATCTCCATCAGCGGCACCGTGGTGCTGCTGGCGATCGATCCGACGAAGGTGTCGGTGTCGGCGTCGTGGCGAAACGAGTCCGCTGCCTTGGCCACGATCGGGTGGGGGAGCTCGCTGAGCGGGTGCAGGTCCTCGAACGTCCCTGAGGTCAGAACACGGCGGGGGTAGGGAGATGCCCAGTCAGCTGTGAGGTCCTCGACGAGCAGGCGAAGGGTCGGACGGGCTCGACGGCTGTGCACCTGCCCATTGTGCCGGAGCGCTCCGACACAATGAGCCGCGCTCTGGCGGGCGTTTAGAGGAGGTCGGCGAGCTCGTTGATCGCGCCGGTGCGTGTCTGACGCTGGTGGGCGAAACGCTCAGCGAGTTCGCGGCGGTCGTGATCGCGCTGTGTCTCGAAGGCAATGAGGTCGGCTAGGCGAATACGGCGATCTCGGCCGACACGATGTGACATCAACTCACCACGATCTAGAAGCTTGTACAGGTGGCTCCGGCTCATCCCCAGACGCTCGGCAACCTGGTTGGGAGTCAGGATGGCCGCGTTGTCGACGACGGCCAGGTCGACGCCGTCGCTGATGCACCGACTCACGCTGAGCAGCACATCGCGGAGCTCGGGGCCCACTTCAGCGCTGTCGGCGAACTGTGCCAGCGCTGCGAGCTGGGCGTCGGGGACAGTGGAAGTCTGAATGGTCTGCATCACTAACTCGTCTCGAAAAGTCACAACTGACATAGATGTCACAGATGACTCTACCTCAACTGCAGCGCTAGCGCTGCACCGCACCAGTGAACAACCAAGGTGCCAACTCCTCGCCGATCGAGATCCGGAGCCAGCGGGCGGCGGCGCCAGGCATGGGTGGGACGGCAGGGTGGGCGGTTAGTCTCATGGGCATGTCGCGGTGTGGGGCGTTCGGGTGCACGACGGAGACGGTGGATCCGCTGTGCATCTTCCACGCGAGGAGGGTCCGGCGGGGTCTCGGGCTGCCCACCGTTGACGATCTGAGGGTCGGGGACCCGAGTGGCCGTGGCGTGTGGGGGAGGGTGGACCGCACCGCCGAGGGGGTCTTGTGTCATGAGTGTGGGCAGCGGTTCGCCAGTCTCGGTATCCATCTGGCCCGTGCCCACGAACTCACCGCCCGGGTGTATCGGGATCGGCACGGGATCGCCGACGAGGAGTCTTTGGCGGTCGTGTCAGCGGGGCCGCGGCGGCGTCCGCATCCGTGTGGCCGTTGCGGCACGATCCTGACGGTGCCGGGGAAGCTGTGTGACGACTGCCGCGTCACGCGCCGGGTCGAGCTAGAGAGCCGCCAGGCGGCTCTGGCGGAGCCGAGACCGGTCAAGGCGCGGTGGCGGCGCCTGACCGGGGAGGAACGTGACGACCTGCTGCGGGCGGCGCCCGAGGAAATGGGGTCGTTGATCGCGTCGCTGCAGCGGAGCCGGGTCACATCGGCGGAGATCGCCGCCGTCCTGGGCCGAAGTCAGAAATGGATGGCGCGCACCCATCCCCGCCCCGACTGGGGAACCCCACGCTGAGGACCGCACCCGTGTTGTGCACAGCGTTGTCCACCGCGGTAGGTGAAACGATCACAACCCCAGGGGCACCCGGGACAGTAGGCGTCGGCGAGGCTGAGAGACCCGCCGAGCGCGCGACCCCACCCCTAGCTCCATGCCTTGGAGCGCGGCTGTCCAGCGGCCTGGGTGAAGTTTCGGGGGTAGGTTCATCGCCCCTAGCCAGACGCCGAATCGGGGTCGCGTACCCCTCGTGGGGCGGGGTTTGGGGGTAGGGAACGGGAGAGGTGCCCGCGGGAGGTTCATCGCGAACCAACCGCGAAAGGACCCCTTGCGATGAGCGTGCGCGCAGCCCTCCATCTCGACCCTCTTCTTCAGGCCGCCGACGACACCTGGCCGCAGTGGACCAGGACCGAGCCCCTGCTTGCCCGGTTCGCCTCGCACCGGGAGATCGGGCAGTGGCGGATGGATGATGTCGACTGGCAGGAGGACCGGGAGATGTTCCTCGCGTTGGGTCGGCTGACGTTGGTGGAGGAGTCACGGACCGCCGCGACAGCGGTCCTGGTGTTCCTGGTGCTGCCCGCATGTGAGGCCACTGTCATGCGGCGGGCCTCCAGGACCCATGACGTGAGGCAGCTGGAGGATGTGGCGGCTGGCTATCTGTGGACCGAGGTGGCGCAGTATCCGTGGGACGATCCGATGAAGGGCTGGATCCCGCAGGGGGTCGCCCGCCGCGTCGGTCGGGCGATCGACCGCGACTTCGGCTGGGGAGAGACGGCGGAGCGGGTCTGGCGGGATCGGGCCACGCTGGACTTCGAAGCGGTGGAGCGCCTCAATCATCGCGGGGCGTATATGAGGCCACTGCACACCACCGACCTGTACTGGTGGGCGGTGACCGAGGCGGGGCTCAGCAGGGAGGACATGGATCTGCTGGTCGCGCTGGCGGTCACCGCCCACGAGGACGGGATCACGTCGCGGTCCAGCGCGGGTATCACCGCCCGCTCCGCGTGTGTGCAGCTGGTCCAGCCCGGACAAACCGTCGACCAGCTGCAGTACCGCGCCAGGAAAGCGTTGACGGTCCTCCGCGAAGCAGCCCGCAGCACCGCCGCCTGACCCAATTCGACGATCTGCCCGCGCACATCGAGGACTGCACACCGACCCTGAGTTCCACCGACACTGGTCGCCGCTCGAATCGGGTGAGGCGAGTCGGTGATCGATCTGTTGGAGATGATCTAGACCATGAACCCACGACGTGCAGCGGTAGTAGCCGTAGCCATGACCGCCACGTGCGCGGTCCTCGCCGGCTGTTCGCCGGGCACTCAATCTGCCGGCAGCCCGTCCACGTCCCCGACGATGGTGACAACCAGCGCTGCGCCGGCCTCACCCTCCACGACGCCGAGCCCATCCCCGAATGCCGAACCCTCCGGGAGCCAAGAGTGGTTCCCCGACCGGCCAGCCGGAGAGTCTGCGGTGCAGGCCGAGATCCGCGCCGCCTGGGAAACCCACGAGATCACCATGGACAAGTTCACCCGGAATCCCGACCTGACCGATCTGACGGAGATCCAGCTCGTCAGCACGGGTCAGGAAGCCACCGATTCGGTCGCTGGAATCGTTCGGCTTCGGAACAACAACCTGATCCGCAAGGGGTATGTGATCTTCCGTGACGCGGTGATCGCTGAGCCGACCACCGACACCGATGGAGTCACCACCTCGGAAATCAACTTCTGTTTCGACCCAACACACTTGCAGACCGTCGACATCGACACCGGCCAGCCCGGCGAGAGCGTCATCCAGCCCGATCAGACGATGAAGGTCATGGTCCTCATGGAGCAGATGCCCGACGGGAGTTGGCGGGCGGCGCTGTCCGAGACCGAATTGGCTCCGTGCTGAGAGGCTTCGATCACGGGCGGCCTCTTCCTCCACTGCTGCCGGCGGCATGACGCCAGGGTCACCAGATTGTTCCTAGGGCGTTCGTGATGGAGTGCCCACTCCGGGTCGGTGCCTGACGCCGGCTCACCGGGCATTGCTGCTGCGCTCTGAACACTCCGGCCCGCACGACGTCGCTGGCTTGCCCCACCCCGCCCGGCCCTTCAGCAGGAACCCTGCCTGCACCTCCCACGGTCAAGCAGCCGCTGGTTAGCCGGCCTCCCCTCCTGCCCGGACGTAGGGGCTCCCTGTCTGCGTGGAGTCGCTGGAACTTCTTTACGCGCTGGCCGGGATTGGACCGGGTTCATAGGGGGCAGGACAGCACGAGGACAGCGAAAGGGGCCACGGAGATGTCGGATGAGGAGACGCAGCAGCTGATCGTTGCTGCGAAGGGCGAGGCGGAGGCCTGCGACCAGTTGGTGTTCTGGACCCAGCGCCTGCAGCACGCGCTGGATGCCCGCCGGCAGCTGCTGGACGTTCCCCCGGAGGAACTGAAGGCCGCCTTGGAGGCGCAGCGATGACCACCGCCACGTTCTCGCTGGCTGAGTTGCGCGCCGCCTACACCGCCCTCCACGCCGGAGCCTTCACCACCGACCCAATCCCCCAACCCGAAACGGCCGCCGCAGAAGTGGCGGAGCGGCCGGCTGTGGCTGCTGCGGTGGTGGGTGTGGTCGGGGTCTCGGGTGGGGTGGGGACCACGACCGTGGCGTTGGCGATCGCCGAGGCCCTCGGCGCCGGCCGCCTGGTCGAGCTCAGCGTGCCGCACACCTCGGGGTTGGCGGCCGCCTCGGGGGCTGAACTCGGCACCCAGGACGGCTGGAGTATCGGGTCGCGCGACGGGCTGCGGCTGGAGCGCCGCGCCGACCCCGACGCTGCGATCCTCACCGACACCGCCGCTGGGGTGATGGTTCTTGACCTCGGCGCTTGGGCAGAGCCTCAGCCGGCGGTGTCTGTGTTGGTGGTGGTGGCGGCGTGTTCGGTGCCGAGCGTGCGGCGTCTCAACGCCCGCCTCGACACCCTCGACGGTCTGCGGGTGGTGCCGGTGATCACCGGGGTCCCGGGTCGGGCACTGCCCAAACCGGTCGGTTCGGTGTGCGGGCCGAGGCTGCGCGCCGCGGCAGCGGCCGGCCGGCTGCTGCTGGTGCCGGAATGCGCGTCTCTGCGGGTCGGTGGGGTTACTGCCGATCCGCTTCCTCGTCGGCTGCAGTCCGCGGTCGACGTCATCAAGTCGTGTGTGGAGGAACTCTCATGATCATTCAGTTCGTAGCCGAGGCCGTGTCTGCGGGTGTGTTGGTGCCGGCGGAGGGGCGGGGGATGGTGTGCCCGGTGGCGCCGGCGGGGGCGCAGGTCCTGGTCGATGAGTTCCTGGGCTGGTTCTCGTGGGCGTTGGTGTGGGTGGCGTTCCCGGCGGGGATCCTGGCCGCGGTGGCGGCGGTGATCCTGGGCAAGGTGTTCTCGATGCCGCACGTGTCGAAGGGTGGCCTGATCGGGGTGTTCGTCGTCCTCGGCGCCGCACTGCTCTACCTCGTGATCCCGGGCATCTTGTCGGGGTTCCTCGGCGACGGCTGCGTCACCCGCTAGCCATGAGGCCCGATCGCGCGCACCTGACCCTGCTGGCCGCCGTCACGGCGGTGGCGTTGCTGCTGCTCTCCGGCCTGGGGTTCGCCGTCTACTTCGCCGTCGTCGACGACCCCACCACCCCCACGACGGCGAGAGTCGTCGACTCGCTACCTATCGGCGGCGCCTCGCTGCGCGATGAGATCGCGGCCGCACCGATGCTGCCGGTGGCGCCGGCGGATGCCACGGGCGGTACCCCTGCCCTCGGCCCGCTGCCGACGATCGACATCCCCCTGGTTGATCAGATCGGGGCGGAGGGGATCCCGACCGGGTACCCGCAGACGCCTGAGGGGGCGGTGGGGCAGTTGGGGGAGATCCTGGTCTCCGTCCTGAGCTCGATGGACCTGACTCATGCGCAGCGAGTGCAGCAGTCCTGGTTCGAGGACCCGACTGGCACGGCGGGCTCGTGGCCGGTGCTGGGGCTGATTCAGTCGTTCCTGACCGCCGGCAAGATGCCGGACGGTTTGCAGCCGGGGGCCTCGCTGACCGTGATCCCCTCGGCGGGCCAGGTGAAAGGCTCTGACGGCGACGGCTGGCATGTGGGGTGTGTGTTGGTGGAGATCACCTACACGTTCCGCGACCAGGCCCGCCTGGCCTATGGGCACTGCGAACGCATGACCTGGGTCGACGGCCGGTGGCTGATCGCGGAGGGGGCGCATCCGGTGCCGGGGCCATCGACGTGGCCGGGCACCGAACTCGCCGTCAAAGTGGGCTGGCTGACCTGGCGGGACGCCTGAGCCATGTGGGAGCAGATCGGGGAGTTGTTCGGTGATCTGGCCGCGGCCGGGGGTCAGATTGTGGTGGACGCGTGGGTGGCGATCTGCATGGCGGTGTGGGGCGCCGGGTTGTGGGTGATGCGCGCGATCCTGCAGCTCGGGGACTGGTTCCTCACCCCCAACCTCAACCCCGACGGGTCGTCGGCGCTGTGGTCGGTCTACGGCCTCACCCTCTGGCTCGGCCTCTCGCTGGCGCTGATGCTGCTGATCGTGCAGCTGGTCGGCACCGTGCTCCGCCGAGACGCCCTCTCCCTTGGCGGCGCCCTCTTCGGCGCGGTGAAGTTCCTGCTGGTGTGCACCCTCTGGTACACCTACGGCGCCGCCCTGGTCACAGCTGTGGAGGGCCTCAACACGGCGCTACGGATCCAGCTGCTGGGCACGGCCGATCTGGCCGACTGGGAGCCCACGGGTCTGGACTTCACCGAAGGCGTGATGACCGGCACCACCGCCACCGTGCTCATGCTGCTCGGGTTGGTGTTGTGGCTGGCCGCCTTCGCGCATCTGGTGGTGATGCTGGGCCGGGCGGTTTCCCTGATCGTGATCGCCGCCACCGCCCCCATCGCCGCAGCCGGACTGATGTACAAGCCCTTCGAAGCCTGGTTCTGGAAGGCGTTTCGCTGGTTCCACGCCGCCGCCATCGCACCGCTGCTGATGACCCTGATGCTCGGGTTGGGGGTGCAGCTCGCCACCGGCGTCTCCCTCGGGATGGAGGACTCCGCCCAGGAGGCCGTCGCCCTCGCGCTGCCGAGCGTGGTGATGATCGCCGTCGCCGCACTCTCCCCGGTGGCCCTGTTCCGGCTGCTGGCCTTCGTCGATCCGGGCACCACCAGCGGCGCCTCGTTCCGCGCCGGCCTCGCCGGCACCACCGGCGCCTCCTCAGCCGCCGGCCACGCCCACACCGCTGTGACCCGCAGCGGCGGCAGTGGTGGCGGTGGTGGTGGTGGGGCGGGGGAGTCGGCCACGGCGAGCCGTGCCGCCGCGGCGCAGAGCTCCAGCCTCAGCCCGGCCGCAGCCGGGGCCGGCGGCGGCGGAGCCGGGGGAGCCGCGGGGGGCTCCGCTGGTGCTTCTGGGGGTGCTGCAGCCGGCGCGGGTGCTTCTGCCGGTGGGGGAGCGGCCGCTGGTGCTGCTGGTGTGGGTGCGGTGGCGGGGCCGGTGGGTGTGGTGGCGGCGGGGGTGATCCTCGGCGCGAAGAAGCTCGTCGACGGGTTCCAGCAGGTCGGCGCCCGCGCCACCGGGCTGGTCAACGACACCACCTCCGGCATGGGGGCCGGCGACCCGTCCTACCCGTACGACCCGGCCGGCGACATCCGCCGCGCTCCTCATCCGGCGCAGGTCGCCACCACGACGACATCAACCCAGCCGCAGCGTGCGGCCCAGCCTCCTGTGGCTGTGAGAGAAGCGGAGGACCACAATGGCGGCCAGAACCTTTGACGCGTTCACCACCCCGAAGGCCGGCGTGATCTGGGGGCTGAGCGTCCCCCAGCTGCTGTTCCTGTCGGTGGCGACGTTCCCGGCGTGGATGGCGATCAGCTCACAGCGCTGGCTGGCCGGGATCATGTGGGTGCCGGTGTGGCTGCTGCTGCTGTTCCTCACTGTCGTCCCCCTCGGCGGCCGCCCCGCAGTCGGCTGGTTCGCCGCCGCCGCCGCGTTCGCGGTCGCCGGCCTCAGCGGGTGGTTGACCTTCCGGTCGAAGGCCGCCACCGGAACCCTCCGCGACCTGGACGAGCTGGACATGCCCGGCTCCCTGACCGGCGTCGAAGTGTTGGACGGCCCACCCATCGGTTTGACCCAAAGGCGGGTCGCGGTGATCAAACACGCTGCTGCCAGGACGTGGGCGATCACGGCACGGATCGAGCATGACGGGATCGCGATGGCCACCGACGCCCTGTGCAACCGGTACGCCGACGGCCTGACCGATCTGCTGGACACCGCCGCCCGGGGCGAGTTGATCTCAGAGATCCACCTGATGGTGCGCACCACCCCGGATGACTGCACCGAGCGGGAACTGTGGCTACGCGCCAACATCACCCCCGACGCGCCCGTCACGAGCGTGGCCACACAGATCGAGCACCTGCGCTGGTCCCAGGCCGGGGTCCGCACCGAAGCCTTCATCACCCTCGTCATCCCTGAGGCCCGCCTCAGCAAGGAAGCCAGACACATGGGCGGCGCCACCGACGGCCGGATGAACACCCTCCTCTCCCTGGCTGCCGAGATCGGAGCAGTAGTCACCGGCCCCATCGGCGCACGCAACGTCGAATGGCTCACCTCCCCAGAGTTGGCGCAGGTCGTCCGGCTGGGGTTCGCCCCCGGCGACCGCGCCGGCCTTGTCGCCGCCGCCCACGACGCAGCCAACGATCTGCAGGTGTGCGCGGGGGTGCCGTGGGCGTTGGCGGGCCCCGCGCAGGCGTACGCCGCCGTGCGGCACTATGCGCATGATGCGTGGGCGACGGTCACTGCGACGGTGAAGCTGCCCGAGCGTGGCGCAACGATGGGCGGCTGGGGACACGTCCTGGCCCCGTCCGAGGCGGTGGAGCGGCGCAGTGTGGCGATCGTGTTCCCGATCGAGAAGCAGTCGGCCGCGGATCGGAAGGCGGCGCAGCAGGAGTTCGGCCAGAGCCTCGGCCAGGGGTTGAAGGACCGGCTCGGGGTCCGCACCGGCGCCAAGGACCACCGCCGGCAGGCGAAACTGGACCGGGTCGAGGTGCAGCTCGCGATGGGCGCCACCATGAGCCACCCCTACGCCCTCTGCTCCACGACGATTCCCGCGACGTCCCCGGTGGCGGAGTTCGGCCGCCGGCTGGATGCGGCGATCCGCCGCGGCGGCATGGCACCGCAGCGCCTCGACATGTCCCAGGACCTGGCCTTCGTCACCGCCACCCTCCCGCTGGGGGTCAGCCTCACCACCAGGCACCAGTGATGGCCCGCAGCATCAACCGCCTGCTGGCGGACTTCGGCCACACCCTGCCCACCAAACCCTCACCAGAGCAGCCAAAGCTTCCCCGTGAGTTCACTTCCGCCCCGCCCTGGCGCGGCAAACCCGCGAGGGGGGCGGGGTGGGTGGCGTCTCGGCCTGCGGTGAAGCGGTACCAGATGACCTCCGACCAGGCCGGCGTGTTCTGGCCCTTCCTCACCGCCAGCCCATTGCCGCCGACCGGGGCCCCGATGGGCACCGACATGAGCAACGGAGCCACCTTCTACGTCGACCCCCACGGCTGGGTCCTCAACGACTCGATACCGGTCACCAATCCGAACATCTTCGTGTTCGGGAAACCCGGCCGCGGGAAATCCGCATGGGTCAAAGCGTTCCTCAACCGGATGTTCGCCTTCGGGTACCAGGCCCTGATCCTCGGCGACCCGAAGGACGAGTACGAGCTGATGTGCCGCCACTTCGGCGTCGAACCCTTCGCCATCGGCCCCGGCATGCCCACCCGCCTCAACCCCCTCGACCCCGGACCACTCGCCACAAACTGGGGCCAACTGAACCGCGATGAGCAGGAGCGGCGTTCGGCGGTCATCTTCGGACGCTGGCTCGTCCTCCTCCGGTCGTTGATCGGCTCCCAAAGCATCGGCGACAGGAAAGTCGCGGTGGGACCGACGGAGGAACAGGTCCTCAAAGCCGTCCTCGTTGAACTCACCCACACCACCAATTCGGACAGCCGAGCGTTGCGGCCGATCGTGATCCCGCAAGTGTGGCAACAACTCCACTCACCCAGCGACCACCTCATCAGCGAGCTGCGCTACCCGGACCGGCACACGTTCCTCGACGACACCCGACTGCTCCGCGATGCGGTGGCGCAGCTGATCTCGGGTGTGTTCGCAGGCATCTTCGATGCTCCCACCACCGTGGCCATCGACTGGAACGCGCCGATCCAATCCCTGTCCCTCTCGAGGCTGATGCCATTGGGTGACGACGCCGTCGGGATGGCGTTGATGTGTCTCAACTCCTGGGGCACCGCCATGCGCCACGTGAGCGGCCGGCGCAGGATCAACGTCCGCGACGAAGTCTGGCGACAACTCCGCCTCGGAACCGGCGCCGTCTCCTCCTTCGACGCGGACCTGCGGCTGTCGAGGTCTCATGGGGATATTGAGATCGCCAACGCCCACAAACCCTCGGACTACCTGGGTGCGGGGCATGCCGGGTCGCAGGCGCAGCAGATCGCCAAAGACCTCCTCCACCTCGGCGACATCAAGGTCCTCTTCGGCCAGGACGCCGAAGTCGCCGACGACCTGGAACAGCTCCTCGACCTCGGCCCGATCGCCCGCGACATCGTCACCGGCTGGGCCATGGGAGGCAAAGGCCGAGCCCTCATCGCCGTAGGGCCCCGCCTCCACAAAGTCGCACTCACCCTCCACCCCGACCTCGAACAACCCCTGACCGACACCAACCAGAAACTGCAGACCTGATGTGGAAGGCACTGGCCGCGATCGGGGCGGCGCTGACGGTGCCGCTGGCACCGATCCTCGTGTTCGCCGGCGCCCTGACCGGACCTCAGGTCCAGACCCAGACCATCAGCGCCACGTGCGCAGGATGGGCCGGCGACACCCCGGTCGGCATCGAGTTGGATGCGGGGCAGATGAACCGCGCCGCCCTCATCTACGCGGCGGCACTCGACACCGGCGCAGGCCCCGCCGGCGCGGTAGTCGGGATCGCCACCGCCATGCAGGAATCAGTCCTCGGCGCCCACCCCGCCGCCGCCACCCCCAACCAGGATGGCGACGTCGGACTCTTTCAGCAACGCTCCCTGGTCGGCTGGTACGCCGACGGCACCACCCAAACCGAGAACCTCACGATCCTGGCCGACGACACCTACCAGGCCCGCACCTTCTACCTCGGCCACACCACCCTCACCGGTTGGCACATCCCCGGCCTCACAGACATCGACGGCTGGCAGCACATGTCTGTCGCCCAGGCGGCGCAGAAGGTGCAGGTGTCGGCCTACCCCGACGCCTACGCCAAACACGAAGGCCTCGCCCGCACCCTCGTCGCCCTCTTCGCGGGGCAACCCGCCGGCCTCGCCAACTGCGGCCCGATGGACCCCAACTTGGACTGCGCTCCCACGGGGATGGCCTCGGAGCGGGGGCAGACCCCTGACGCGCTGCGCGTGATGCGCTGCATCCACGCGAAGTGGCCGCAGATCCGATCGCTGCTTGGCGTCCGCCCTGGAGACCCGAAAGATCACGGTTCGGGCCGGGCCGTCGACGTGATGATCCCCAACTACTTCTCCCCAGCCGGAATCGCCCTGGGTACGGAGATCGCGGAATGGGCCCGCACCAACGCCACCGCGCTCGGCGTCACATATGTTATCTGGCGCGAACACCTCTGGTCCGTCGCCCGCGCCGATGAGGGCTGGCGACGCTGCGGCCAGGCCGCGTCCTGCTACACCGGCCCCGACCCATCGGCCGCGCATCTGGACCACGTCCACATCTCCGTCCACGGCACCCAAGGAACCGGCACCACCACCACCGCAGCCGCCGGTGGCTCGGTGGTGTTGCCCGTCGACCAGTACCGCCTCACCTCCCGCTTCGGGGACACCGGATCCCGGTGGAAGAAGACGCACACCGGCCTCGACTTCGCCGCCCCCACCGGCACCCCCATCCGCGCCGTGATCGACGGCACCATCACCCGCACCGAGTCTGCCTGTGCCTACGGCAACCTCACCACCCTCACCACCGCCGATGGCACCGTCATCTACTACGCCCACCAATCCACCACCAACGTCCGCGTCGGCCAGACGGTGACCGCCGGGACCGTGATCGGAAGGGTCGGCGCCACCGGGAACGTCACCGGCCCCCACCTCCACCTGGAGGTCCGCGTCGGCGGTATCCCGACCGATCCTGACCGATGGTTCCGCACTCGAGGAGTCACCCCGTGACCTCACACCCCGCCGACCGTCTCCTCACCGCAGTGCTCGCCGCGCTGCTGCTCGCCGGCTGCAGCGACACGCCGATGCAGGCACCCACCCCACACACGACCACGCCCGCTGCCCACCCGGTCACCTCACCGGCATCGGTGGGGGAGAGCGACCCAGCCGAGGGCTGGGTCGGCGACGACGAACTCGACACCACCCCGTCGACGGTGGATGCGCATCCCGACGAGCCGCCCGAGGATGTCCAGGTCGTGGCGGCGGTCTCCGCGGCCACCGCGTTCGTCGTCGGCTGGTTGACCGTCGACCAGGAGCGGCGGCGTGAGCGCCTCGAGGGTGTGGCGGCGGAGGCGCTGATCGCCAGCTTCGACGACCCCCGCTTCACCCCCGCCGCCCGCACCCAGCACGGCCCAGCCCATGTGATCGACGTCGATCCGATGCAGATCACCACCCGCCACCGCCTCGACACCGGCGACGTCGTCGACGTCACCCTCATCCTCGACCCCGACAGCACACACGGCTGGATCGCCATCACCATCACCACCTGACAAACCCACCCAACCGAGCAGCGGGCGGCGCGCCTGGACGGCAGCCGATGGTAGGTATCCGGGCCTTGCCCCAGCCCGGTAGCGTCCAGAATCACACCCAAAGCGGTGTCGACTCCCTCGACACCATCCAGCCGGAAGCCTCCAGCGACCCCCCATCGCCGGAGGCTTCCGTGCACCCCGGACCAGAGACCAGTCCTGCCCAGCGCTGATGTCTGAAGGCTCACGCTGTGGACTCGTCTTGTCCGGGTTCGTAAGGGGCATGACTGATTCGCAGCACGACGACGGCTACGCCTGGACCTGGGAACCCCCCGTCGGCGCCCTCACCACCATCGCCCTCCTCGGGGTGGTGGCCGTCCAGGCCGGCCGCAGCCTCACCCTCGCCGCAGCCGGAGCCGGCTGGCACTGGCCACCGTCGGCCGCCCTGATCACCAGCAGCTGGGGCATCCTCACCGGCAACCTCCACGCCGGCCTCACCACCCACGGCACCACCGCCGTCGGCATGGCCCGGGTGGCATGGGCGATCGCCGGCGCGCTGTTCATCGCCGGCCTGACCGCCGCCATCGTCCTTGCGCTGCGCGTCACGGCAGGCCGCCGCTTCAAGGGCATGGCCACCACCGGGCAGGCCGAACAGCTCCTCGGGCTCGGCCGGCTCCGCGCCACCCGGGCCGTGATCCGCCCCGACCTGTACCGAAAGAGTCACCGGCGATGAGCAGGTTTGAGCCGACCGAGGTTGGGTGGCGGATCGGCACCAGCAAGGTCCCGGTGGGGGTGCAGCTGTGGCAACCGTGGGACCGCACCGCCGGCGTCATCGGACCCCAAGGCTCCGGCAAGACCCTCGACATCCTCACCCCCGCCCTCCTCCAAGCCCCCGGCGCCGCCCTTGTCACCCTCACCAAACCCGACGACCTGCTGCTGACCCTCGCCGCTCGCCAAGCGAAGGGCCCTGTTGCGGTGCTCGACCCGTTCGGTGCCGCGCCAGGGCTGCCGGAGCTGATCTGGGACCCGATCGACGGCTGCGTCGACGCCACCGTGGCCGAGAAGCGCGCCAAAGCGTTCTGCGCCGGCACCCTCGGCAGCGGGGGAGACGGGGCCGATTCCGCCGCCCGCTTCTACGCCGCCGAAGCCGCCAAAGTCATCCAGTGCTACCTCCACGCCGCGGCGTTGGCCGGCTACACGTTGAACGACGTCCTGGAATGGTCCGCCAACCCCCGCACCGCCACCCTGCCCTCGGAGATTCTCCGGTCGCATCCGATGGCGGAACCGAACTGGTCCGGCCTCCTCGCCGGCGCGGTCAGCAACACCGATGAGCGCACCGCCGGCAACACCAAATCCACCGTCGACCAGGCCCTGGCGCTCTTCGCGACGAAGGATCGCCGGGAACGCTGCGTCCCTAGCGACGACCGGCCGGCCGTCGACATCGCCGACCTCATCCGCCAAGGCGGCACCATCTACCTGCTCGGCCGCGAAGACCCCTACGTCTCCGCCTCCCCACTCATGACCGCCGTCGCCGAGCACGTCCTCGACACCGCCCTCCAGCTCGCCCACGAGAGTGGGTTCGGCAGGCTGTGTCCACCGATGCTGGCCTGCCTCGACGAACTCCCCTCCACCGCACCCCTACCGACACTGGCCACCCGGATGGCCAATGAGCGGGCGCTGGGCATCTCATTCATCTGGGCCTCCCAGACCTGGGCCCAGCTCACCCGCATCTTCGGGGAACAGCAAGCCCGCGCGATCAAGGACCTCACCAACAGCCTGATCATCTTCGGCGGCTCCAAAGACGCCGGCTTCAACCGAGAGATCAGCGACCTCCTCGGCACCCGCCGCATCACCCGCCGCAACCACCAACACGGCGGACACGGCTCGATCTCCACCCACGGCGAAGACACCCCCGTCATCCGCCCCGAACAACTCCGCGAACTCCCCACCCGCACCGCCCTCGTCGTCGCCGAGAACGGCAAACCCATCCTCGCCACCCTCCACCGCGCCATCGACGGCAAACCCGGCAAACACCTCCTGACGCAGCAGCGCCAAGCCCGCCGCCTCCTCACCACACCCGAGAGTGGGGCTCCCCACCCGATGACGGTGAGGGAGAGGACCGCGCTGGCTCACTCCTACTCACGCCAACTCGGCCTCACCGACTAGACAAGGGACCCGCCCGATGACGAACCTTCTGGAGCCGTTCCCCGAACCCTCGGAGCGCATGCTTGCTGCCCTGGTCGACCTCGCGATACTCGCCCGCGGGGGAGACGCCGCCGAGGCCATCATGGCCACCGGCGAGATCCTGCCCAGGATCTGGGACATCACTTCGATCGCCGACCCCGACCTGCGGCAGGACACCTGGCAGTGGCTCGACGCCTTCGTGATCTGGCTCAACACCCAACACGCCTGGTACTCCGCCGACCACACACCCGCCTGCTGGCCGCAACACCCAGGCCTGATCCGCGAACTCTCCACCCTCGCCGCGATGCGCTACCAAGCCGGCGAAGCCACCAGCCCCATGCCGCTCGAGGAATGGCACCGCTACGCACTGCCCGGCTACCTCGACCGCACCCGCGATCAACGCCGCGCCTGCGACGAGAAACACCAACCCTGGCCCGGCCGCGCCGCCCACGCACGTCACACCAACGACGACGCAGCGGCCCGACGCCTTCGCGTCTTCAGCCGCGATGTTGACAGCACTACTGTCGTGCAGCAGACGGTCACCCTGCAGGCTCTATAGGTGCGAGACCAGACTGGGGGAGCGAAGCCGGTTGCTCGACGTTGGAGATCCTGTCACCGTTCACCCAGCCCACTAGGAGTTCACCGTCCTCAACCCGCGCCACAAGCCCTTCCCACTGACCAGCGGTCTTGCGACGGTCAACCACCAGAGCGGCCACGGTGCTATCGAGCCACACATGACGCACCCTCAGCTCGTCGAGTCTCCTCGGCGTCCGCCCCAGGCGATCGCTGAGAGACCCGAAATCGGATCGCTTCATGGTCATGGAGCGGACGCTACGGTGCATCGCTGACAAACATCGCCGCCGAGCCTGGCGGGTGGTCCCCGCTGAACTCGAGGGCAGACATCCAGGCGCGATGCGTCCTGTCGATCGAGTTGTCCCCCATCTCTGCGCTTGTCGATGCGGCGCTCCCCGACCTAGAACTGGCCGACCTGCTGCGGAAACCCTTGACCGTCGTGGCGCAGGCCCCAGCAAAGATCGGCCAAGCTGCGGCCGAGTGCTTGTTCGCACGCATCAACGGTCTGGAGGGCGGCCCGGCTCAAACGATCTACCTCCCCACCCACCTAATCATCCGCTAGGTAGGCTCCTATCCCGATGGTGGCCTGGCTGGCTCTCAATCTGTCTGATCCGCATCGTGGTCGAGAACGCCGGTGCCGACGTCGTCGCACTCCTCCTTCATGACAGCGTTGCCGAAACAGATCGTTGATCCGAACGCGGAGTTCGCCGGCGGCAGGCCAATCGTTCACGGAGTGCAGCAGAACTGGGTGCGAATAGACTGGTTTCGCTCGTCGGTGTACAGTACAGGACAAGGTTCCCGACGGCGGCGTACTGCCGACCGGGTGCCATGCCGCCGCAAAGTCAAGAAGTCCGTTCAAGGTGACCAAAGCTCTCCTCGTGCGTCTCGAAGCCCTGCCGGGCAAGGAGACCGAACTCGCAGACTTCCTCACCGGGGCGCGGTCGATCGTGATGGAAGAGCCAGGCACTGTCGCCTGGTTCGCGATCCGGTTTGGCCCCTCTACCTTTGGCGTGTTCGACGTGTTCCCCGACGACGAGGCCAGAGACGCCCACCTCGCCGGAGGTGTCGGCCAGGCGCTCGGACCCAACACCGGCGTGCTCTTCTCCGAACCGCAGATCGAGAAGATCGACCTTCTCGCCGACAAGCTCCCGGCGTAGCCGCCACCGCAACCGTGAGATCTCTCTGCCCATCCATTTCAGCTGACGAGAACAGCAAACATTTGGCGGAACCAACACGACCGTAAGCCACTGTTCTCGGCGACCGGATTCCGAATGCAGCGAGTCTCGAACCGATGCGGCGCACGGCGCACAGTCCTAGACTGAGCGCCGTGTCGACCCGTGAAGACACACCGACCCCTCGCGAGAGCGCGGTCCTCGCCGCGGTCGAGCGGCGACTGAGCAACCCCGAGATCGCCGCGGAGTTGTTCATCTCGGTGCGCACCGTCGAGAGCCATATCGCGAGCCTGAAACGCAAGCTGGGCGCCGGGAGCCGGTCCGACCTGATGGCGGCGGCCGGGCGAGCCGAAGCGGCGCCGATGCGCCTCTCGGGCTCGCACCCGTCGCCCGGTGAGGTGGAGCTCGCGGCCGAGGTCTGCGCGCGTCTCGACGGGCTGCCGCTCGCGATCGAACTCGCGGCGGCCGTCGCCCGCCACCTGTCGCTCGCCTCGCGCCTCGAGCGCGACTTCGCGACCCTCGATCGCGAGGTACCCGAGGGCCGGCACCGCACCCTCGAGACGGCGTTCGAGTGGACCTGGGACCTCCTCACCGACGAGGAGCGCGAGGTGCTCTGCCGGCTCGGCGCGCTGCCGCGCACGTTCGACGTCGACCTCGCTGCTGCAGTGACGCATCCGGGTGCCGAAGGGGTCGTGCTGCGCCTGCTCGACCACTCGTTGATCGTGCCCGCGGGCGGACACCCGAGGCGGTTCCGCCTGCTCGCCGTCACGCGCGAGTTCGTGCGCTCGCGCACCGAGCCGGAGGTCATCCATGAGGTGCTGCGACAGCACGCCGAGTTCCTCGACGAGAGCGTGCTCGTGTTCGTCGCGACGGCCCGCACCGACAGCAGCCTCGAGGCCATGCACAGGTCGGAGACACTGTGCCCAGAGGTCAACGCCGCCCTGCGCTGGGCGCTCGCGGCGCGGCATCCGGCTGCGGTCTCGCTCGCGAACTCGCTCTCGATCGGCGTCGAGCAGTTCGGATCGGACGCCGACAGCATCCGCACGCTCGCGATGGCGGCGTCGGTCGTCGTACACGACGATCGCCTCGAGGTCGTCGCCGACGTCGAGGGCCGCGGCGAGGTGCAACGCGTCGAGCGATCGCATCGACGGCGGAGTGGGGTGGGCATCTCTGGCCATGCTGTCTCCCAGTTCGATGGGCGGACCATCCAGTCCGATCTTGCATCTTACGTCGATTCGGTCTATCCTCAGATATACAGGCCTATACAGGTATAGACAGGAGACATGCGTGTTGATTGGAATTGGCTGCGACCCGAACGCAACAACCCTCAAGGATGCCGTCGCTGATTACCTTCGCGAGCTCGGCCACGAGGTTCGCGATTTCGGCTCCGACGACCCCCTATATCCGAAGACGGCCATTGCGGTGGCGGAAAGCGTCGCGGCGAAGGAGGTCGAGCGTGGTGTCGTGATGTGCGGCACCGGCATCGGCGTCTCCATCTCGGCGAATAAGGTTCCCGGCGCATACTGCGCCCTGCTCACGGATGCGTACCAGGCCGAGCGTGCACAGCTAAGCAACGACGCCAACATGGTCGCTTTCGGAGCTCAGGTCACCGGCGTCGAGTCGGTCAAGCGACTCGTTCGGGAGTACCTGTCGGTGTCGTACGTGGAGAACGAGCGGAGTGCGCCGAAGCTCGCCGCTCTGTACGACTACGAAACCGAGAACACTCGCGTATGAATGCCATCCCGCTGCAGATCGAGGCGGAGCTCGCACGCCTCAACGTCCTGCGGATGGTGCGGGCAGGCGGTTCTGGCCACCTCGGCGGGGCGCTCTCGTGCATCGACATCGTGACCGCCTTGTATTTCGCGACCATGCGCGTCAACCCGCAAGCCGCGAAGGACCCGAATCGCGACCGGTTCCTGCTGTCCGCGGGCCACAAAGCAATGGCGCAGTACGCAGTTCTCGGGCGTCGCGGTTACTTCGAGGAGGCGCTGTTCGACACGTACGGCTCTGTCGGCAGCAAACTCGGCGGTCACCCCGACCTTCACAAGCTTCCGGGCATCGAAGCGAATACGGGTGCCCTGGGTCACGGGCTGTCGATTGCTGCAGGGATGGCACTGGGCCTCCGTGCCGCGAGCAACGGAGGACGGGTTTTCACCATCCTTGGGGACGGTGAGCTCCCCGAGGGGGCGAACTGGGAAGGGGCGTCGATTGCTGCGCACCACCGACTCGACAACCTCGTCGCTTTCGTCGATGTCAACGATCTGCAGATTTCCGGGCCGACCGCTGAAGTCATGAACATGGAGCCGATTGCCGACAAGTTCGCGGCGTTCGGGTGGAATACCGTCACCATCGACGGGAACGATATCGATGCCGTCCTCGACGCTGTCAGCGTTGCGGATGGCGAAAAGGGCCGGCCGACCGTTGTCGTTGCTCGCACGACGAAGGCGAAGGGCATCAGCTTCCTGGAGGGAACCCTTGCCTCGCACTACTGGAAGCCGACGGTCGAGGAGCTCGACCGAGCCGAACGTGAAGTGCACGCCCGCATCGACAACCTGCGCGAATGGAACGACCATGGCTGCTGAGACGCTTACTCTTATCGATCCGCGAAAGACCTTCGGGCAAGCAGTGACCGACCTCGCTGCGGACGATGACCGTGTCGTCGTCCTCTCCGCCGACAGCGGGCTGTCGTCGGGGTTCGGCTCATTCCGCGAGCGCTTCCCCGACCGCTACTATGAGTTCGGCATTCAGGAGCACGGAACGACGGGCGTCGCCGCAGGTCTCGCGTCGACCGGCAAGATCCCCGTCTTCGCGGCCATCGCAGCGTTTGTCACCAACCGGAACTACGAAGCATTCCGCAATGACATCGCGTACATGGGTCAGAACGTCAAGATCGTCGGTCGCAACGGAGGGATCACTTACTCCGACCTCGGGCCCACACACTACTCCCTCGAAGACTATGCAATCATCCGCATGCTTCCCGGTGTCGTCGTCCTCTCACCCCAGGACCCCGGAGAGATCCGGGAGGCAGCGAAGGCGATGATTGAGCACGACGGGCCCGTGTACATGCGCATCGGGGGCCCATCGATCCCCGATCTGTTCCCACAGGCACCGTTCACCATCGGGGAAGGGCGGATGATTCGGGAAGGGTCTCGCGCAACGGTCGTCACGACGGGGACCATCACCCCGGAGGTCGTGGTCGCGGTGCAACGGCTCGCGGACGACGGCATCGATGTGGACCTCATCGGGATGCCAACTGTCGAACCTGTTGACGCGGCGCTTATCCGCGCGTCCGCTCATCGCACCGGACGCGTCATCACCGTCGAGGAGCACTACACCCGCGGCGGTCTCTCCGCGGCCGTTGGCGAGGCTCTGGCATCCTCGGGAATTCCCGTGCACGCCATCGGGTTGCCGCATGAGCACATCGTCACCGGTACGTACTCAGGACTGCTTGCTCGATACGCGCTTGACGCCGCGGGACTGGACGAGCGCATTCGGCTGCTCGTCCGCTAGGGCGTGTCTCCCATATGGCTCATGATTGATGCGCGATTCTTGACGGGTGACTTCTGTTTTGGACTCCCGCACTCGCCGATTGACGGACGAGCAGTGGGTGTTGATCGCCCCGTTGCTGCCGTCAAACACCGGTCGGCGTGGTCACCCGTTCGGTGATGATCGCCGCGTCGTGGACGGGATCATCTACCGGTTTCGGACCTCGACGCCCTGGCGTGATGTGCCTCGGGATGAGTTCGGCCCCTGGCAGACGGTGTGGAAGCGCCACCGTCGCTATGCCGGCGATGGCACCTGGGACCGGGTGCTGCAGACGTTGCTGTCTCAGGCGGACGAAGCCGGATTGATCGACTGGGACGTCTCGGTCGACGCAAGGATCGCGCGTGCGCACCAGCACGCGACCAACACCACGCGCCCTGAGCAGGACACAGGGGGCGTTCTCGAATTACAAACCTCTGCCGCTTGAGGAGATCGAACCGGCCGGCCATGGCATCGGCCACTCCCGCGGCGGACTGACAACGAAAGTCCACCATGCCGTCGACGGCAACGGGATGCCGTTGGCGATCGTGGTCACCGGCGGGCAGCGCAACGACGGCGCGATGCTCGAGCAGGTTCTCGATGACATCCGCGTACCAAGGATCGCTGGCGGCAGGCCTCGCACCCGACCGAACGCGGTTCTGGCGGATAAGGCCTATGGCAGTGGGGTGAACCGGCGCTTGCTCCGCGCCCGCGGAATCCGAGCCGTGATCCCGGAGAAGAGCGACCAGATCGCCGCCCGAAAACGCAAGGGACGCAAGGGCGGCCGACCACCCGCGTTCGACGCAGGTGCCTACAAAGACCGCAACGTCGTCGAGCGGTCCTTCGCGCTCATCAAGCAATGGCGCGGAATCGCGACTCGCTACGACAAGCTCGCCATCACCTACCGAGCCGGCGCCGTCCTCCACGCCTGCCTCACCTGGGCCGCGCTATTGGGAGACATGCCCTAGCCAGGCGGACCCGCTGTGGTGGACCCCGAGTCATCCACCACGGCGGGTTCACTCACGCTTGTAATCGAACTTCAGCCGCACCGTATCGCCGCGGAAGACGATGGTCGAGTACTCAAAGGCCGTCCCTGCCGGGTTCGTGATGACATCCGTCAACAGCAGTGCCGGGTCGCCCTTGCGCAGCTCCAGCAGCTTGGCGTCGGTTCCTTCGACGGCGATGACTTCCAGATCTTCGGAGACGCTCTTCATCGACAGATTGAATTTGTCTTCGAGAACCACGCACAGCTGCTCGTTGACGACATCCAGCTGATCCAGTCCCGGTGCGAGGCTCGCTGGCACGAAGGAGCGGTGGACGCTCAGAGGCTTCCCGTCTACCGTCCGCAGTCGTATGATGGCGATGACCTCGGCGCCCGCCGGCAGATTCAGGTGCTCACGCACTCTCGTCGGCGCGGGAACGCGCTCCGTAGAAATCAACGTCGTCGCGATGTCGTACCCGAGCACTTCGAGCTGCTCACGGATTCCTTTGTATGCAGGAGAGACCGCGTTGATCTTTTGCGGGGCGACGAACGTGCCCTTGCCGGCAACGCGGATGAGCAGACCATCACCCGCCAGTTTGTTGAGCACACCACGAATCGTCATGCGGCTCAGGCTGTACTCCCGGTTCAGCTCGTTCTCCGACGGGATGCGCTGCTCGGGTGCCCACTCACCACTGGCGATCTTCGCGTGAAAGATGTCCTCGAGCTGCTGATAGATCGGTGTCGCTGAGTCGCGCTCAATCACGTCCGTCATCTTTATGCCTCCAAAACTTTCCACATGATCTTACCTAGCCTCGATCGTTCATGGCGGAGTGAGCGACGCGTGCTGCAGATAGGCCGGAGTGCCTTCTGACTACGGGATACTTGGACATGCGACTGTTCAAAACCCTGAAGTGGAAGGCACTCCGTAGGTGAAGCGTACTTCGTGGTCCACCGGTATGTCCGTGACCGGCGATGGCGGCGCGGTGATCGCCCACGCCGGCAGCATCGGGCTGAGGATGCTGGCCGAGAACACCGGCCTGACCGGAGCCCTGTCGACGGCGATGGCCCGGCGTTCGTTCATCCCCTCGGTGCATGACTGTGGCCAGGTACTGACCGATGTCGCGGTGCTACTCGCCGACGGCGGCGAGGCGATCTCCGACATCGACGTCCTGCGCCACCAGAGGCAGATCTTGGGGCCGGTCGCGTCTGCTCCGACGGTGTGGCGGGCGTTGGATGAGGTCACCGACGCCAGGCGGAGGAAGATCTCCACGGCCCGGGCCCGGGTCCGGCGCCACGTGTGGTCCCAGCTGACAGCCACTGGCGGGGTTCTGGCTTCGAAGGTCGCCGGGACCGATCTCGGAGAGACGATCGTGTTGGATGTCGATGCCACGATCGTGGTGACGCACTCGGAGAAGGAGTTGGCGTCGCCGACGTTTAAGAGGACGTTCGGGTATCACCCGATCGGTGTGTGGTGCGACAACACCGGGGAGTTCCTCGCCGCCGCGCTGCGGACGGGTCGGGCGGGGTCGAACACCGCCGCCGATCACATTGAGGTCCTGGGTGAGGCGATCACTCAGGTCCCGATGCCGTATCGCCGGAACCTGTTGATCCGCTGCGACGGTGCCGGCGCCTCTCACCAGTTGCTGGACTGGCTCCATGCGCAAGGCCAAGTCAGAGGCCGCAGCCTGGACTACAGCGTGGGGTTCACCATCGGGGAGAACGTGCGCCACGCCATCACCGAACTGCCCGTCGGGTCCTGGTCTCCGGCGCTGAAGGCCGATGCTCAGGTCCGAGAGGGCGGGGAAGTCGCTGAGATCACGAGACTGCTCAATCTCGATGGCTGGCCGACAGGGATGAGGGTGATCCTGCGCCGGGAACGCCCGCATCCGGGGGCTCAACTGTCGCTGTTCGAAGCCCACGACGGGTGGCGCTATCAAGCGTTCGCCACCAACACCACCAGCGGCACCCTGCAGTTCCTCGAGGCCCGGCATCGGGCCCATGTCCGGGTCGAGGACCGGATCCGACACGCGAAAGACTCCGGCCTGGGCAGGTTCCCGTCCCGTGAGTTCGGCATCAACCAGACCTGGCTGCAGTTGACGATGATCGCCGCCGATCTGGTCGCCTGGCTCAAGATGCTGGCCCTCGACGGTGACCTCGCGAAAGCCGAACCAAAGGCACTCAGGTATCGGCTGCTGCATGTCCCGGCCCGACTCGTCTATGGCGCTCGCCGGCGACGGTTGCGTCTACCCAAGACCTGGCCCTGGGTCGAGCAACTCGTGGCCGCGTTCGCCCGGATCGCCGCGATCCCACCACCTGCCTGACCCCACCAGCCCATCACTACCCGAGGAAACCTGGAGAACCGCAGCCCGGCAGCGTCAGCCGGCCAACAATCACGCCCTCACTTGGCCCCGTGTTCAGATCGGGCCCCGACAGCCCGGCTGGCAGCTCTCAAGCCGCCTCATGAAAGACGGAGGCTAGTCCGTCTTGTATAGAGTTGTATAGCCATGTACTCTGGACCAAAAGGACCGGAACGAAAGATGTTCCGGCCCGAGCTCGCTGAGGCAGAGCCTGACACAAGGAAGTGAGATCGGACTATGGCCGTATCAACTCGTCGTCTCACGACGGGAGCGCGGAAGCACGGATACGCGGTTCCCGCCGTGAACGTCTTCGACGAGATCAGCATGCGCGCGGTCATCGCCGCAGCCGAGGAGAAGGACTCGCCTCTGATTGTCCAGATCTCGACAAAGACTGTTCGCACCTCGGGGACCGCTTTCATCACGAGCCTTTTCCAGGCGCTCACGCGGCACACATCCGTGCCGGTCGCGCTCCACTTGGATCACTGCCCGGACCGTTCTGTCCTCTCTGACGTCATTGCCGCCGGGTGGTCATCGGTTCTCTTCGATGCTTCTGACCGTGATCTTGCTGACGCAGAGCGTGAGACGACGGAAGTCGTCAAGGAGGCTCACGCAGCGGGCGTCGACGTCGAATCCGAGATCGAGAACATCCTCGGGGTCGAAGACGGAGTCGGCAGCGACGAAGCCCACCACGCGTATACCGTCGACCAGCTCGCAGCCATCGCGGAGCGCACCGGCGCTGACCTGCTCGCCCCGCAGTTGGGCACGAGCCACGGCCTGTTCACGTCCAAGCCGACCCTTCTCCCTGAGCGCGCCCGCGAACTCGCGCACCTCACGGACAAGGGAATTGTTCTTCACGGGGGAACCGGCCTTGAGCCGGCCGACTTCCGCGCCTTCATCAACAATGGCGTCTCCAAGATCAACATCTCCACAGCCGTCAAGCACGCGTACATGCAGGCATCGGCGGAGCATCTCGATTGGGCGCGCGCCAACAACCATTGGGATCCGCCGAAGTTGATGACTGCCATCGGTGATGCTGTCACCAGCGTCATCGGTGACCACATCGAATGGTTCGGCTCCGATGGCACGGCAGCCAAGGCGAAGGCCGTCAAGCCGTGACTCGCGCCCTGATCTTCGACTGCGACGGAGTGCTCGCAGACACCGAGCGCGATGGTCACCTGCCCGCCTTCAACGACACCTTCGCGCATTTCAACCTTCCCGTGCACTGGTCCGAGGAGGACTATGCCGAGAAGGTACGAATCGGCGGCGGCAAGGAGCGTCTCGCCTCGCTTCTCACCAGCGACTTCATTGCGTCGGCGAACCTGCCCACCGACGAAGCTGCACAGATCGACCTCGTCAAGCAGTGGCACCGCTTCAAGACCGACCGCTATACAGCGAAGGTTCGAGCCGGCGAGATGCCGGGACGGCCCGGAATCGCCCGAATCGTCGCTGCTGCACACGACGCAGGATGGCTGCTCGCTGTCGCATCCACGTCCGCCGAAGAATCGGTGCGCGCCGTGCTGGAACATGCGGTCGGTGCAGAGTCCGCCTCCTGGTTCCGTATCTACGCGGGAGACGTGGTCCCGGCGAAGAAGCCGGCACCGGACATCTACCTGCTCGCTCTGCGGGACCTCGGTGTCGACGCGGCGGACGCTGTGGTCATCGAAGACAGCCAGAACGGGCTACGGGCCGCCGCCGCGGCCGGCATCACCACGGTCGTGACGGTGTCCAGTTACACCGCCGACGAGGACTTCACCGAGGCGGCACTGGTCGTTGACAGCCTGGGCGACCAGCCGCAGACGCCAGCACACTTCCTTTCCAACCCGCGCGGCGTCGAGGAGACCGGCCAGGTCACCCTCGACACCCTCACTGCCCTCACCACCCGATAACCGAACCCGAGGAACATCATGAGCAGCACCTTCAGCCAGGCGGGCGCCGCCCGCGTCGAGAGCGTCATCAAGCTCATCGCACAGACGTGCGTCGACAACGAGAAGTACTTCAGCGACCTGGACGCCGTCGCCGGCGACGGCGACTTCGGATACTCGCTCGCTCGCGGATTCGAGAACGTCATCGCCGAATGGGACGAGTACGACCGGTCGGATCTCAGCACCTTCATCCAGAAGGTCGCGACAACGATGTCCGGCCGCATCGGTGGCACGTCCGGCCCGATCTGGGGCACCGCGTTCCTTCGCGCCGCTATCTCCGTGAAAGACAAGAACGACATCACCCAGGCCGATGTGGTCGCGATGCTCCGCTCAGCCATCGAGGGCATCATGAAGCGCGGCGGCGCATCCCTCGGAGACAAGACGCTGCTCGACGCTCTGGTCCCGCTCACCGACGCCATCGAGGCGGACCTCGATAAGGGTCTGGACGGCAAGGCCGTCGCTCAGCACGCAGCCGAGGTCGCACGCACCGCCGCCGAAGAGACCGCGAAGCTCGAGGCACACCGCGGCCGAGCGTCCTACACCGGTGAGCGCAGCATCGGCTCCCCCGACCCAGGCGCCATCGCGATGGCAGTGCTCGCCGAGCGCGTCGCCGAGGCCTGGTAACGACTTACCCTCCCTCCATTACCCATCCGACACAAAGAAGTGAGGACACAATGAAGAAGTTCATCAACGACCCGAAGGCGTTCGTCCCGGAGATGCTGAAGGGCCTGGCCCTGGCGAACCCCGACACGCTCACGTACGACCCGAAGTACAACCTCATCGTCCGCGCCGATGCGCCCAACAACGACAAGGTCTCTATCATCCAGGGCTCCGGCTCCGGCCACGAGCCCGCACACGTGATGATTGTCGGCAAGGGCATGCTGGACGCCGCCTGCCCCGGTGACGTGTTCGCCGCCCCGCCCACCGATTTCGTCGTCGAGGCCGCACGCCGCGTCAAGAGCGACAAGGGTGTGCTGCTGCTGGTGAACAACTACACCGGCGACAAGATGGCATTCGAAATGGCAGAAGAACTCGCTGCCGCAGAGGGCATCAAGGTGCGCACCCTCTTCATCGACGACGACGTCGCGGTGAAGGACTCGCTGTACACCATCGGTCGCCGCGGCGTCGCCGGCAACTTCTTCGTCATCAAGGCCGTCGGCGCTGCCGCTGAGGCCGGCAAGGACCTCGACGAGATCGTCCGGATCGGCGAGAAGGTCAACGCCGTCACCCGCACCATGGGCGTGGCGCTCACCGCCTGCACCCCGCCCGCCAAGGGCGAGCCGCTGTTCGAGATCGGCGACGACGAGATCGAAGTCGGCATCGGTATCCACGGTGAGCCCGGCCGTGCACGTCAGAAGTGGGTCCCGGCGAACGAGATCGTCGACCTGCTTCTGGAGCCCATCGTGAGCGACATCCCCTACAGCAGCGGCGATGACGTCGCGCTGATGGTGAACGGTCTCGGTGGCACCCCCATCAGCGAGCTGTACCTTCTGTACGGCATCGCACACGAGAAGCTCGCGGCCCAGGGAATCACCCCAACCCGTAGCTATGTCGGCGAGTACTGCACCTCGCTGGACATGGCGGGCGCGTCCATCACGCTTGTCAAGCTTGACGACGAGATTCGCGAACTTCTCGAGGCTCCCGCGGAGATCCCGATCCGCACCTTCTGAGGAGCCCCCCGCTGTTCGGCGTAGGTCACGCTGCGCCGCACAGTCCCGTACCGAGCGCGCCCGGGTAGACCGCGATTGACCTTCCACCTTCTACCCGGGCGCCGCCCCCTCGCACCACCATCTGTGAACTGTCAGGCCTTCATCGGGGCCGGCCGAGGCCACCCCAGTCGTCGCTCACGCGACGCCTAACACCCGCAACAACTGACCTTCAATGAAGAGGAGACACCATGTCGAACCCCAAGATCCAGGACACCATCACCCTTGAGGACGCTCGCCGCGTCATCGATGCCGCCATCGCGCGCGCTGAGGAGATCGGACAGCCCCAGGACATCGCCGTCGTGGACGCCGGAGGCAACCTCAAGGCACACGTGCGGATGGATACTGCGAACATCGGCAGCATCCACATCGCCATCAACAAGGCGTACACGTCCATCGCTTTCCAGACCCAGACCAAGGACCTCACCGAGGCAACGCGCCCGACGGGCGACCTGTACGGACTCAACGACGCTCACGGTGGCCGTATCGTCGTGTTCCCCGGGGGCATTCCGCTGGTCCGCGACGGCGTCATCGTCGGAGCCATCGGAGTGTCCACCGGTAGCATCGAGGAAGACCAGACTGTGGCTGAGGCCGGAGCCGCCGCACTCTGACTTCGGACCGCACGAGCTGGCGCCGATCCCTGTTGAGCGGTGTCCGATCTCACGAGAACCTCAACTCCACCCAGCCGTCAGCACAAGACGGCCAGCAACGCAGCCGTCACGCCAGCCGGTAGCCCATCCCGCGGACCGTCTCGAAGCGGTCCTTGCCCAGCTTGCCCCGCAGGTATCGGACGTAGGCGCCGCCGCCGAAGAGACCGCGAAGCTCGAGGCACACCGCGGCCGAGCGTCCTACGCAGGTGAGCGCAGCATTGGCTCCCCTGACCCCGGCGCCATCGCGATAGCGGTGCTCAGCGAGCGCGTCGCCGAGGCCTGGTAACGACTTACCCTCCCTCCATTACCCATCCGACACAAAGAAGTGAGGACACAATGAAGAAGTTCATCAACGACCCGAAGGCGTTCGTCCCGGAGATGCTGAAGGGCCTGGCCCTGGCGAACCCCGACACGCTCACGTACGACCCGAAGTACAACCTCATCGTCCGCGCCGATGCGCCCAACAACGACAAGGTCTCTATCATCCAGGGCTCCGGCTCCGGCCACGAGCCCGCACACGTGATGATTGTCGGCAAGGGCATGCTGGACGCCGCCTGCCCCGGTGACGTGTTCGCCGCCCCGCCCACCGATTTCGTCGTCGAGGCCGCACGCCGCGTCAAGAGCGACAAGGGTGTGCTGCTGCTGGTGAACAACTACACCGGCGACAAGATGGCATTCGAAATGGCAGAAGAACTCGCTGCCGCAGAGGGCATCAAGGTGCGCACCCTCTTCATCGACGACGACGTCGCGGTGAAGGACTCGCTGTACACCATCGGTCGCCGCGGCGTCGCCGGCAACTTCTTCGTCATCAAGGCCGTCGGCGCTGCCGCTGAGGCCGGCAAGGACCTCGACGAGATCGTCCGGATCGGCGAGAAGGTCAACGCCGTCACCCGCACCATGGGCGTGGCGCTCACCGCCTGCACCCCGCCCGCCAAGGGCGAGCCGCTGTTCGAGATCGGCGACGACGAGATCGAAGTCGGCATCGGTATCCACGGTGAGCCCGGCCGTGCACGTCAGAAGTGGGTCCCGGCGAACGAGATCGTCGACCTGCTTCTGGAGCCCATCGTGAGCGACATCCCCTACAGCAGCGGCGATGACGTCGCGCTGATGGTGAACGGTCTCGGTGGCACCCCCATCAGCGAGCTGTACCTTCTGTACGGCATCGCACACGAGAAGCTCGCGGCCCAGGGAATCACCCCAACCCGTAGCTATGTCGGCGAGTACTGCACCTCGCTGGACATGGCGGGCGCGTCCATCACGCTTGTCAAGCTTGACGACGAGATTCGCGAACTTCTCGAGGCTCCCGCGGAGATCCCGATCCGCACCTTCTGAGGAGCCCCCCGCTGTTCGGCGTAGGTCACGCTGCGCCGCACAGTCCCGTACCGAGCGCGCCCGGGTAGACCGCGATTGACCTTCCACCTTCTACCCGGGCGCCGCCCCCTCGCACCACCATCTGTGAACTGTCAGGCCTTCATCGGGGCCGGCCGAGGCCACCCCAGTCGTCGCTCACGCGACGCCTAACACCCGCAACAACTGACCTTCAATGAAGAGGAGACACCATGTCGAACCCCAAGATCCAGGACACCATCACCCTTGAGGACGCTCGCCGCGTCATCGATGCCGCCATCGCGCGCGCTGAGGAGATCGGACAGCCCCAGGACATCGCCGTCGTGGACGCCGGAGGCAACCTCAAGGCACACGTGCGGATGGATACTGCGAACATCGGCAGCATCCACATCGCCATCAACAAGGCGTACACGTCCATCGCTTTCCAGACCCAGACCAAGGACCTCACCGAGGCAACGCGCCCGACGGGCGACCTGTACGGACTCAACGACGCTCACGGTGGCCGTATCGTCGTGTTCCCCGGGGGCATTCCGCTGGTCCGCGACGGCGTCATCGTCGGAGCCATCGGAGTGTCCACCGGTAGCATCGAGGAAGACCAGACTGTGGCTGAGGCCGGAGCCGCCGCACTCTGACTTCGGACCGCACGAGCTGGCGCCGATCCCTGTTGAGCGGTGTCCGATCTCACGAGAACCTCAACTCCACCCAGCCGTCAGCACAAGACGGCCAGCAACGCAGCCGTCACGCCAGCCGGTAGCCCATCCCGCGGACCGTCTCGAAGCGGTCCTTGCCCAGCTTGCCCCGCAGGTATCGGACGTAGACGTCGACGACGTTGCTGCCCGGGTCGAAGTCGAAGCCCCACACATTGCTCAGCAGCTGCTCGCGGCTCAGCACCTGCCCAGGGTTGCGCAGGAACGTCTCCGCCAACGTGAATTCGCGGGCGGACAGGTCCACCCACTCGCCGTCCACCTGGGCCTTGCGCGTTCGGAAATCCAGCACCAGGCCGTTGTGCGACAACTGCGTCACGCTCTGCCCGGCCGGCTGGGGCGACTCGGTGCGCAACCGCAGCCGGATCCGCGCCAACAGTTCCTCGAACGAGAAGGGCTTGGGCATGTAGTCGTCCGCGCCGCCCTCGAGCCCGGCCACGCGGTCAGCGACGGAGGACCGGGCCGTGAGCATGATCACCGGCACGGCGACCCCCTGCCCGCGGATCTGTTCGAGCACCTCGAAGCCGTCGATGTCCGGCAGGCCGACGTCGAGGATCACCAGGTCGAAATTGCCGTGCACCGCCAGCGTGGCGCCCTCGGACCCCGACGCGGTGGTGTGGGAGGTGAAGCCCGCCGCCTTCAGCCCCTTGGCGATGAATCCGGCGATGCGGGTCTCGTCCTCGCGCATGCACGCTCTCATGCTCCCCACGGCCCGGGAACAACCGCGCATACACGGCCGACTCCTCCATGCCGGCCACGGCATCCCAGTCGATGCCCTCCCGATCCGCGGCTTCGATCACCGCCGCGACGCTGGTGCGGGACATGCCCTGCGCGGCGATCTGCCGCCCCGTGAACCCCTCAGCCCGAAGCCGGAGCACCAGCTTCGCCTTGATCTTGCGTACCATCCGAACAACTCCTTCTGCCGCGTGATTGGCCACACGGTAGAAGGAGCCTAGAAACGGTGGCCCTCAACCCAAATATTGGGTGGCACTCACCGACGCGAACGCGTCAGCCGGCGACTGGCCCCCAAGCGCAATATCGGTGGCCCTCAGAAGTGCGAATACTCAGCCGCGGCCCGGCGACTTCGGCTGTTCCGTGAAACTGAGTCGTGAGGAAGATGAACTCTCCTATCGCAGGGGCTACGGGTTCCACCACATCCTGCAGCCGGGCGATGAGGGCTCAGCGATCAGCGTGACCGTGACCAGCTCAAAGAGCGGATGTGCAGCAGTCTCAAGAACCTCCGCTCCCACAACGATGGTGCAGCCAGCACCCGTGCTGCCTCAGTAGAGATCACGTCAGCATTTCGCTCTGATCTGGGTCGGTCGCAGCTGCCCGCGCGTCGGTGGAGTAGGGGCGACTGACCCAGGCTCGAATGCTGCCGAAACGCCTCCCGTATTACATCGGATTATCCAGAGAATCCGATGTAATAACCGGTAAGATCCAGGCATGGCCACCCGACGCCGACAGCACCTCGTCACCCTCGACGACGTGCCGCTGCCCCCGTACGAGTGGAGCCACGCCCGCTCCGGCGTGAAGTCGGCGTGGGGTGTGAACCTGCCGATCTCGGAGCGCCACGATCTGCAGCTGATGGCCCAGCGCGGCACCGCCGGCCGCTGGACCTGGACGCTCACCATCTACAGCACCGGCAGCACCGACCAGGTGACCCGCATCGCCCGCGGCGTCCAGTCCACCCTGACAGCCGCCAAACCGGCTGCCGAGGCCGCCGCCCGCACCTGGCTCGCCGACCAACTCGAGCTACCTGACGAGTCCCATGTCTGACAGCCAGCCAGGGGGCCTGCACAGTGCGGCTGGTGGTCTGGTCGCGGTTGATCATCAGGCGGGGATGTTGCTGCCGGAGGACCTGTCGTTGGATGCGGCCGAGGCCGCGTTTGCCACGGCGTCGCGGGCCTCATCGACGCTGCGCGGGTACCGCTCCGACTGGACCGAGTTCGTCACCTGGTGCCGCGACAACCACCACACGGCACTGCCCGCCACCGACATCGCGATCTCCCGCTACATCTCGGCGCTGGCCACCGCCGGAGCGAAGGTCGGCACGATCAGCCGGCGTCTGTCGACGATCCGGTTCGCCCACAAGGTCCGTAACCATCCCGACCCCACCCAGACCGCGCGCGTGATCGCCGTCTGGGAAGGGATCCGCCGACAACTCGGCGCTCCCCCGGACCAGGCCCGCCCCCTCATGCCCCCACTCCTCCTCGACGTCGTTGATGCTTGCCCGGCGATGACGAAATGGAAGACCCGCGACGATGAGCCCTCGCTCAGCGGGATCCGGGACCGGGTACTCCTGCTGGTCGGGTTCGTGTCCGCGCTGCGCGCCTCCGAACTCGCCGCCCTCGAGGTCGATCAGATCAAACCCCACGAACGGGGGCTGGTGATCGAGCTCACCCGCTCCAAAACCAACCAGACCGGAGACCTTGAGCTCGTGGTCCTCCCCTGGGGTGCCCGCCAGGACTACTGCCCCGTCACCGCGCTACGCCACTGGCTCACCGTCGCCGGCATCACCGAAGGCCTGGTGTTCCGGTCCGTCTCCAAAGGCAACCGGGTCAGCGCCCGTGGCCTCACCCCCGACGGCCTGTCTCGGCTGATCACCCAGGCAGTCACCCGGGCCGGTCTCGACGCCACCGGCTTCTCGGCGCATTCCCTTCGGGCGGGGTTCGTCACCTACGCCGCGAAACGCGGCGCCACCTCCCTGCAGATCGCCAGACAGACCCGGCACAAGGACCTGGCCTCCATCGGCATCTACACCCGCATCGAAGACGCCTGGGAAGAGAACGCCGCCACCCAACTCCCTCTCTGAAGAGGTCGGCGGGCTTGGCCTCGAATCGTCCCCGGGTCCGGCCGGAGGCCTCCCTGGACACTCCCCCGCTTCACTCTCATGCCGAGAAGCGAGCTTTCGCGCGACGCTCACGGACCCTTGTCTAGCCTTGCCCCATGCAGATCCTGGGAGATAGGACCCGACAATTGCCGGCGCCGCCGCACGTCGTGTTCACCTCCCTGACACACCCAGGCCTTCCCTGTGCGCGTCCCTGGTTGGTGCTCCTGGACGACGAGGTGCCACCCGTCATCCTCAGCAGTCACGAGCCGCACCGTGTCCAGTGGAGCTCCCTGTGGCCCTCGCGGCCCAACGACCTCGTGGACCTCGAGACCTCCGCCAAGATCACCGCCGTCGCCCTCGACAAGACCGGCACCCTCACCGAGGGCAAGCCCAAGCTGACCGACGTCGTCGTCCTCGACCCGTCCCTCTCCGCCGACGAACTCCTCACCATCGCCGCCCGCGCCGAGGCCGGGTCCGAGCATCCGCTCGCCCGCCCGATCATCGACGGCGCCGTCGCCCGAGGCCTCGAGGTGGGCGGCCTGCCCACTCACACCGAGCCGGTCGCCGGCCAGGGCATCGTCGTCGAACTCGACGGCCAGCGCGTCGCCATCGGCAACACCCGCCTGCTCGACGCCGAGGGCGTCGAGGCCCCGACCTCCGTGCTCGATGACCTGTCCGCCCAGGGTCGCACCCCGATGGCGATCGCCATCGACGGCCGGCTCGCCGGCGTGGTCGCCGTCGCCGACAAGATCCGCGACGACGCCGCCGAGATGATCCGCCGCCTGCACGCGAACGGCGTGAAGAAGGTCGTCATGCTGACGGGCGACAACCAGCGCGTGGCCGACGCCGTCGGCGCCCAGGTGGGGGTCGACGAGGTGCACGCGGGCCTGCTGCCCGAGGACAAGCTCGACATCGTCGCCAAGCTCCAGCGCGAGGGCCATGTCGTCGCGATGGTGGGCGACGGCGTCAACGACGCCCCCGCCCTGGCCACCGCGGACATCGGCGTGGCCATGGGTGCCGCGGGTACCGGGGTCGCGATCGAGACCGCCGACATCGCGCTCATGAAGGACGACCTGCTGAAGCTCCCCCAGGCGGTCCGCCTCGCCCGCCGCACCGTCGCCAACATGAAGCAGAACATCACGGTGGCCTTGGTGGTCGTCGCGACGCTGCTCGCCGGCGTCCTCTTCGGCGGCGTCACGATGGCGATCGGCATGCTCGTGCACGAGGCCTCCGTGCTGGTGGTCATCGTCAACGCGATGCGCCTCCTCCGCAGCGAGAACCCGCGTCGCCCGAAGGCCGCCAGCCCGGCGAAGACCGTTGTCAGCCCCGATCGCGAGCTCGTCAACCAGCCCTGATCCGAACTTGATCCAGATCAAGGAACGCAACCCCGCAACTCCGTACAGTCACAGACATCAGCCACGAAAGGACACACCATGACCGCGCAGACCACCACCCACACCATCCTTCGCGCCGAGGGCTTCTCCTGCCCCTCGTGCGTCACCAAGATCGAGAAGCAGGTCGGCCAGCTCGCCGGCGTCGAGACCGTGAAGGTGCACTTCGCCTCGTCCCGCATCGAGGTAGACCACGACGCCGAGCGCACCAGCGCGCAGGACCTGGTCGACACCGTCGCCAAGGCCGGCTACAAGTCGAAGGTCTCCGCCTTCTGAGCCAGCCCCCACCAACCCACGAGCCCCCGGCCAGCCACACCCGGGGGCTCGTTGTCGTCTATCCGACGGCGCACGCCACGACGGCGAACGTCGGCGACGCCGCGTCGAAGGGACCGCCGGCCGCGTCGCCGACGACCTGCTCCACCTCGAAGCCAACCGCATTGAGCTCCGCCTCGACCTCCGCCACGGTGAGGCAGTGGGTCCAGTTCCAGAACTCCCGCACGTGGCCGTCGCGCTCGATGACGTAGCGGTCGAGCATCAGTCGCAGGTGTGGGTAGGTCCACCGCTCATGCACGCCTCGGTACGGGCTGGGCGCCCAGAAGCCGCGCTGCAGGTCGGCCTCCTCGCGCCGGAACTCGGTGGGATCGAAGCGGGCCGCGGAGGTGACGTCGAACGCCAGGCGGCCGCCGGGTCGGAGGGCCTCCCGAACGCGCCGCAGCAACACGGCCCGCTGAGACGGACTGAGGACGCAATAGTCCCCGTAGATGAGGATGGCGGCGTCGTGGCCCGACCCGAGGTCGGCCTCGAGGTAGCTGCCCTCGAGAGTCCGCACGGGCAGATCCTCGGCCGCGGCAGCGGCGCGCAGGTGCTCCAGCGAGAGCGGGGCGACATCGACGGCGAGCACCTCAACGCCTCGACGCGCGAGGCGAATCGCGTAGAGGCCGGGGCCGGAGCCCAGGTCCAGAAGGCGGGCGCCGTCGCTCAGTTGGAGCGCGGAGAACAACCACTCGGCGGAGCGGTCGATGAACTCATGCCGACGCGACGACGCGTTGATGTCGGGGTCCAGGTGGTGGGTGAGCATGCGCGCGGAGATGTGCGGGTCGGCCCAGAACTCCGGCGTGGTGTAGACGCTGAACGGCTCGGGTCGTCCGGTGGCGGTCATGCGTCGACACTACCCACCGACGGCGGTCCCGCGGCCTCTTCCAAAGGAGGGTCCCGAGACGTAGCGTTGGACTCCCGACCCCAGGAGGTCCCCATGCACGGCGACATCACCCACATCGACATCCCGGTCAGCGACCACGTCAAGGCCCGCGAGTTCTACGGCGAGCTCTTCGGCTGGCAGTTCAACGAGTACCCCGGCTTCGAGGGCTACCCCATGTGGCAGGCGCCCAACAAGATCAGCGGCGGCGGACTGGCCCCGCGCGACGAGTCCTTCACGCAGCCGCGTTCGTACGTCGAGGTGGACTCGATCCACGACACCCTGGCCAAGGTCGAGGCGAACGGCGGCACGGTGATCATGCCCAAGACCGCGATCTCCGAGACGAGCTGGTTCGCCTTCTTCGAGGACCTCGACGGTAACGTGCTGGGCCTCTACGAGGGAGAGACGGACACCTCCGCCTAGCGGCTGGGCTGGCTTGGCTCGAGGGCGCCGCCGACGGCGAACAGGAACGTGACCGCCGCGGCCTCCCAGAAGTTGCCGACGAGGATCGCGCCGATGGCGGCGACGGAGACCAACAGGTCGATGCTGATGTGCTTGACCATCAGCGAGCGGAAGGCCTTGATGGCGATGGGCAGGCCGGCGACGACGGCGGCCGCCAGCATGAGGATGTTGCCGACGGTGGTCGCGCCCAGCTTGTCGGCGATGAGGGAGGCGACGATGGCGACGCCGGAGATGGCGGGCACGGCCCAGCGGCCGTGGAGCCAAGTGTGGATCTTGTTCATGATGCGTCCTTCGGGGGTGATCTTGACCTTGAAATTACGCGCGATCGGCGCCCCGTTCCTTGACGCACGTCAAGTTCTGAAGCGGGCTGATGGAGGGGTGAGGAAGGGGGCGTTTTCAGTGATGGATCTGGTGCCGTCATTGGCACCAGATCCATCACTGAAAACGCCGTTCGGTGCGACGATGGGTCATGACCTTCACGCTGACCATGGATGCCGCCGACCCGAGGCGGCTGGGTGACTTCTGGGCGCTGGCGCTCGGTTACCGGCCTGAGGACCCGCCGGGGAACTTCGCCACGTGGGCGGAGGCGCTGACGAGTTGGGGTCTTCCCGAGGAGCGCTGGAACGACGCCTACGCGATCGTCGGAGACGGCCCGCGGATCTTCATCCAGAAGGTGCCCGAGCCCAAGACCGCCAAGAACCGGTTGCACATCGACGTCCACAGCAACGCCGGCGGCCCCGACCAGCCGAAGGCCTGGGACGTGATGCGCGCCAAGGCGGCCAAGCTGGTCGCCGCGGGTGCCGACGTCGTGGAGGAGTTCCGGCAGCCTCCTCAGGGCGAGTGGATCGTGATGGAGGATCCGGAGGGCAACGAGTTCTGCGTGGTGTGACTCAGTCGCGCACGCAGAGCATGAGGCCCGAGCCCCACGGCAGGAACTCGGTGCGCCAGCCGTCGATGGACTGCATGTCGGCGATGAGGCGGTCGACGTTGGCTTGATGGCCGTCGGGCCAGCCCGGCTGCGGGTACAGGTCGTCGAGGACGAACCAGCCGTGCGGCTTCACCAGTTCCATGGCGAGGTCGCGGTCGTGGTACTTGCCGGGCCAGGTGTCGGCGAAGACGACGTCGAACCGCTCCGGGCGGGCGACCGCCTCGCGGAGCCACTCCGAGCCGTCTCCCAGCACCCACTCGACGCGGGGGTCGTCGTCGAAGGTGGCGCGCGCGACCCGCTGCAGGTCGTCCTCGAGCTCCACCGAGACCAGTCGTGAGTCGGCGTCCATGCCGTCGAGCAGCCACGCCGCCCCGTAACCGACTCCGGTGCCGAGCTCGAGGAAGGTGCCGCCCGGGCGCGACGCAACCAGGAGTCGAAGCAGCCGGCCGAGGTCGCCCTCGGAGGACTGCACGAAGCCCAGATCCTCCGCCGCTGCGGTCAGCACGGCCAGGGTCTGGCGGAGCGAGGAGCCGTCGGGCGTGGGTCGAGTGGTGGAGCTCATGCGTGCATCCAAGCACAGGGTGTGGGCAAGATGGGCCCGTGAACGACTCGACGGCCGACGACGCGCTGGCGCGCTGGCACCGCGCGCACGCGGCGGCGTCGATGGTGGGCTGGGACTTCTCCCGACTCGACGGGCGAATGACCGCGGACGAGCCCTGGTGGGACCTCGAGGGCGACTGCCGCGAGGCGCTGGCGACGGCGACCAGCGCGCTCGACCTCGGCACCGGCGGCTGTCCTGAAGTCGGGGAACCACCCGGGCGCTACCTTGGGCGCATGAGCACCTGGACGCGAACGTACCGACCTGTCGAGGGTGAGCGCGTCGACGGCGTCGTCACTCACGTCCTCGGCCGCCGTGACTCGAGGGGCGGGCACTACTTCGGCGTCACGAACCTCGAGGTGTACGCGGACGGTTCCATCCTGTGCGACTTCGGGCGGATGGATCTGGACGGGTTGCGCCAGGCGTTGTCGGTGAACCGGATCGCCCTGAACGTGGCCGAGGGGACCACGGTGACGCTGGGCCTCACCGCTCGGATGACTGCGGCCACGCCGTCGGGCCCGCCGGTGGCTGACGAGGACTTCGTCAGGGAGGTCGCCGACCAGATCGAGCGCCTCAACGGTCGGCCCACGTCCCGCGAACTCTGCCGCGACGCCGCCGAGGCCTTCGCCGAGGAACCGAGCCACGAACGCTGGTTGGTGATGCAGGAGGCGTATCTGCGGGTACCGGCCCACCTGCGGCCGTACGTCTTCTCGGACATGGACGTGAAGGACCAGCCGATCCGGGTTCTCCTGACGCCTCTGGGCGGATCGACGGCCGAGGGCGTCACCGTCACGGAGAAGGTCCAGGCGCAGGCGATCGAGTACTTCCGCGAGCGCCGGGCCGACCGCACCGGTGGGAAGCCCACAAGGAGCGCGAGTTCCACGAGTTCACGGGGACTCCCACCGTCATCGAGAAGGTGTTCGTGCGCGACGAGTACTGGCCCCAGCCGCCGGCGCCGGAGGTGCTGCACAACAACTTCCCGCGGCAGATCGTCGTCGACGGCCAGCCGTACCCGACGGTGACGGCGGCGTTCCACGCGCTGCAGCGCCCGGGCGCCGGGCCCGATGCCAACCTCGCGCTCATGGCGGCAGCCCTGCGCGCCAAGTACACGCAACACAAGGACCTGGCGAAGGCGCTGCTCGCCACCGACGGCCGCATCGAGTACGCCAACGGCATCGACGGCTTCTGGACCAGCTACCGCGGAGGCCGCAACTGGATCGGACGGCTCCTGGAGCTCGTCCGGGCGGAGTTGCGCGCCCGACGCTGACGTCGCACTCCGGTCTGGCAGGCACGTCGGCGGCGCTGCGTGGCTAGGGTTCCATCATGGGAGTACGCCTCATCCTCATCCGTCACGCGAAGTCCGACTGGAATGCGGGGGTCTCCGACCGCGACCGCCCGCTCAACGGCCGGGGCCGTAGCCAAGCGCCTGAAACGGGTGAGTGGCTGGCTGGCCGGTTCGGCGACGTCGACCTCGCCGTCGTGTCGGTGGCGGCGCGGGCGCGGGAGACGTGGGAGCTGGTCTCGCGGCACCTGTCCGCGGCCGAGGTGCGCGACGCCGAGGACGCCTACACGTTCGACGGCGACGACCTCGCGGACCTGGTCGCGGGGCTGCCCGAGTCGGCGTCGTCGGTGGTGCTGGTGGGACACAACCCGGCGATGGAGGAGTTGATCCACCTCGCGACGGGGCGGTTCCTGCCGATGCCGACGTCGGCGCTGGCGGTGCTGGAGCTGGACAGCTGGTCCCAGGTCGCCGAGGGCACTGCCGGGGTGGTCGCGGCCGGGCGCCCCGCCGACGACCAGTGGTCGGTCGAGTGAGCTAGGTCCCAACCCGTCACCATGCAGGTGGTGTCACTCGGGGGCTTCTCCCAGCCGAGCATGCTTCGCAGTAGTTGGCCGTTCACCGTCCAGTCCAGGAATGCGTGCTCGTTGGCCTGGGCTCTGTCGCCATTCAGGAGCGTCGTCGCCGTTGTTGCTTCGACTACGGCGAGGAGGTCCATGTTGCCAGCCTAGAACCCGTCGCAGGGATGGAACCCCAGACGCCCGGATCTGCCGCGATGGGTGGCGCTCACGTGTTCAAGGTGTTCGTCGGCGTGCCCACCATCGCCAAGACGCGGGTAGGACCGCCGCTGCAGCGAGCAGCCACCAGAGTTCGTCCATCCCAGGTGGATCGGCCCAGGGGCCGAGGTAGAACATCGTGACCACGACGATCGCGGTGACGATCGTCCGTGACAGCGGATGACATCCATGTGACAGCAATGACATGCACGTGAGGGACAGCCCTCGCGTCTTGGCCTTGACCGCCGACCAGCGCGGCTCCACCTCCGCTTAGAGCACGCTCATCTCCCCCGGTATGTCGCGGGGGAATGGCATTGAAGTTGTCACAGCGGACGACACGTTGACGCCATCGGTGGGTGGATTCCGCTACCCACCGATGGCGTCAAGCCTTCACCGTGGAAATGAATCAGGACAGCTTCTGGCCGTCCTCGAGTGCTCGCGCCACCAGTGGTGAGACATCGGCCAACGGGTTGCGCCAGTCGGCACGCGACGGATGAGTCACGGTGACGATCTTCAGTCCCCCAGGAGCACGATGTGTCGTGCTCCGCCAACCGCGGTTGTTCCGCTCAGTGAAATGGTCGATCTCGTGATGGGCGCCGTACTGCCGACGGACGAACTCGCCGGCACTCTTGCCGAAGCAGACGACGACCTTCACGCCGAGGGTACGAATGACGGCCTCGTGGAAGGGCCAGCAGAGCGCGGCCAATCTGTCGAACTCCTTAGCAATGTCCGACTCAGCACGCGTCCGGGAGAACACCAGGCAGCTCGCCGGAACCTCAGTCGCTTGGAGGGACACCTTGCGAAGCAGGTGGAGAACGTTGTGGTCAATGCGGGCGGCCGGCTTCCACGTGTGCGTGACGTAGGCCGAGTAGGCGCTGTGGGCGACCTTGAGCTGCTGGAACTGTTGACGGACTGTCTCAGCGCCGTCCCCGCCGGGGTTGAGACCCAGGAGGTAGAGGGGTTTCCGACCAGTGAAGCCCGCTTCGCCGGTGTAGAACGCGTGTCCCGGAACGTCCAACATTTCCTCGGGGATCAGCGCAGCAAATCCCTCCACCCCTGGCTCGGTGGCGCTCACTTCTGCTCCTCCACTTCGTCGAAGTAGACGACCCTGAAGGCCGCGACGGCCCGGCCCTCGTCGCCGTGGTCATTCATGAGAATCCATCGAACTGAATCAACGAGGGCGCGGTACCACGATGCGGGAAAGCCGAGGTGGGTCCCGGCGCGTGGAATCATCATCACACCATCAGGCGTGGCGAGCAGCTGTTCGGCACAAGGCCGCGCCGCCAATTCCCCCATCGCCGTGGCGATAATGTCCAACTCTTGTGCGACCCCCTCCGGGATCGCACGATGTCCATTCTCCCAGCGCTGAACTGTCTTGAGAGCCACACCGAGTCGCTCGGCTAGCCAGTACGAGTAGCCACTGCTTGAGCTGAGACGGTAGTTGAAGATCATGCTCCGCTTCGAAGGCCCCGATGAGTGTGTTCGTCGTCGGTTCCACGAAACTCATCTGCTCAGAAGATCTGCAACGGTCTCGGGCTCACTGGACATGTGGTCACTCCTAGGACTGGCCCGGTTTGGCTGACGATCGGTGTGGAGGGTTCTCAGGTAGTTCCGGCGGTCGTGTAGATCATCTCAGATCGGGACCCGGGTGAGAACTTGCCGAGGACGCGTTGGCTACGAAAATTGGTCGTCGCTAGGCCTCCGCTCAACCATCTGACATCTGCGATGCAAGCGTCAACGGATGTGGAACAGCACCTCCAGGGTCGCAGCCGTAATCAGCGTGGTTCGGGCAGGTGCCCGCCCATGTTTCAGACCGACGGCGCCAAGGCTGATCGTCGAGGCGATGCACCTTGTCCGGCGGCGGCTCCGGGCCGAGCAGGACCGCCCCAAACTGATCGGATCATCCGCGCTCTGGCTGGGGGCTGAGAGCCCCCCAACGCCGGAGACGCCGATGCGAGGCCGAAAGCAGGTTTTGTTTTCGTTACGTCAGTGCGTTACGTAACGTCATGCTAGGGTGACGTTATGACGATTGAGACTGTGCAGCGGATGTGTCGGTTCCCGGGGTGTGAGCGGCCGGCGGTATCGTCTTCGGAGGGTGTGGGGCGTCCGTCGGAGTATTGCGATGATCGGCAGCACACTCGGGCGGCGGCGTGGCGGGCTCGGCAGAAGCTGGCCGAAGGGCCTCGCCCGGTGGAGGCGTTTCCGGTGGATGCGGCGCGGCAGCGGGCGAGCATGATCACTGGTCAGGTCACCGGGATGATCGAGCACCTCGGTCAGCAGCTCACTGTTCTGGTCGAAGAGCTGCGCACCGTCGGTGACCCGGAAGCGGTGGAGGCGCAGCTGGAGGCGGTGTCGAGTGAGGCGGCCGAGCAGGTGGCCACAGCCAACGCGCGCGCGACCCGGGCTGAGCAGGGTCAGCGTCGAGCGGAGGCCGAGAAGGCTGAGGCGGACGCCGCCGCCACGGAGGCCACCGCGGCCGTCGAGGAACTGACCGCGGCCCTGGCCCAGGCCCGCCAAGACCTGCACGACTCGACGCAGGCACGGGAATCGCTCGCCGCGGAGCTCGCCGCCGTGCAGCAGGTCATGGCCGAGGCGCAGGCCCACGCCGATGAGGTGCAGACGCAGCTGCGCGACGACTTGGCGATCGCCAGGTCCGAGCTCGCCGACGCGATCACGCAGCGCGACGAGGCCCAGGCCCGCGGCGAGGAGACGCAGCACGCTCTTGCCGCGGCCCAGTCCCGCGCCGAGACGGCCGTTGCCGAGACCGAAGCCCTACGCGTGAAGGTCGGGGAGCTCCAGGGGGCTGCCGCGGTCCTCACGGCCGAGCGTGACGCGGCCCGCGCAGAGACGCAACGCGAACGTGTCCATGCTGACCAGCGGGTGGCGGACCTGCAGGCGGCCTTCGACGCCCAACTCCACCAACGACAGGCCGAGATCACCCAGGCACGCGAGGAGCTGCACGTCTACCAGGAGCGGGCCATCCGCGCCGAGGCGCTGGGCCCGGTGCCCAAACGCCGCACCTGACCACGCCTGGGTCGAGTGACCCGGGATCTCCCCCGAAGGCCGAGGTCCCGCTTGGCCTCTATCTGGGTGGCGTGTGCCGGGGCGCCGTCGACAGGGTGTGACCCATCGGATGCTGGGTCGTGTGCAGGGTGGTGCTGTTGGTCGGCGGGGGTGTGGTTCGTTGTCGGAGGTTGGTTTCGAGGGCGCGGTGGATGGCCTGGGGGTGGAGGCCTTTGAGGCGTGTGGAGAGGTGGTCGAGGTCGGCGCCGAGGTGGGCGAGTCGGTTCAGGTGGATGCGGGTGGTGTCGCGGTTGGGGTCGGTGAGGAGGGCGGGGTTGGTGGCGTGTGCCCAGGTGTCGAACCGTTCCTGGTCGGCGGCGTCGTTGGGGGTGTTGGGGCTGGTGAGGGGGGTTTGGTGGGTGAGTTGTTCGTTGATGGTGGTGTAGCGCTGTCGGGCGGTGTCGAGGTCGTCTTGGTGGGGGAAGGGTTGCCCGTGGAGGGCGGTGGCGTGCGCGTGGCGGGTGTGGTGTTCGGCTAGGGATTCTTCGTGGCCGGCGATGAGGGCTGGGAGGGCTCGGCTGATGAGGTTCTCGAGTTTGGTGAGGGTGCCTTTCTGCGGGTTGCCGAGATCGATGTGCGGGATCGTGACGGCGGGGGTGTCGCCGGCGGCGGTGAGGGTGAAGGCGATGTTGCCGTTACCGAGTGCGGTCATCTGGATCTGGTGGCCGCCGAGCTCGGCGACAGGGCCGAGGTCGAGGTGCTGGTCGGGTCGGAGGTTCAGCTGGGTGAACATGGCGTGCAGCTCGTCGGCGGCGTCGCCGCGTTTGGTGTAGCGCTGACCGTTGAGGGTGACGTGGAACGCGTCACCAGCGGTCGGCACGCTGAGTGCGGCGGCGGCGTGGAGTTCGGGGAGCCGGCCGGTGAGGTGCTCGATGGCCTGCTGGCTGCTGCTGATGGTGTGCCTGAGCGCGATCTGGGTGTGCTTGTGCGCTTCGGCGAGGCGGGTGAGACGGGCCAGGTCGTGTTGGGCTTGGGCGTGTTGGAGGAGGAGGGGGTTACCGGAGGCGATGGCTTTGAATTCGGCGAAGCTGAGGGTGGCTTCGGAGACGTCTTCGATGTCGCGGGCGCCGCCGAGGGTGCCGCGCATGATTTGGTCGATGAAGCGGCCTTTCCGTTCGAGGGTTTGCCACATGTAGGTGTCGAAGGAGCCTTCGGTGATGACCTGGCTGATCTGGACGGTGGTGTTCTGGTTGCCTTGGCGGATGGCGCGGCCTTCGCGTTGGGTGACGTCGGCGGGTCGCCAGGGGGCGTCGAGGTGCATGACGTGGAGGGCGCGGTCTTGGACGTTGGTGCCGGTGCCCATTTTCGCGGTGGACCCGATGAGGACGGCGATCTTCCCGCTACGGGCGTCGGCGAACAGGCGGGCTTTGGCTTGGTCGGTGGTCGCGTCGTGGATGAACCGCACCGATCCGGGTGGGAGTCCGTTGGCGTGGAGTTGGTCGCGGAGCTCGTGGTAGATGTTCCACTGGTCGCTGGGGGTCGACAGGTCACAGAACACGATCTGCAGCCCGCCGAGGATCGGGGATGGCTGGCCGGTGGCCGGATCCAGATACTCCCGGGTTTTGGTGGTGTGCCAGATGCGGGTGATTTCGGCGGCGGCGATGTCGACTTTGCCGGGTTCGTGGAGGAGGGGGTGCTGGTCGGGGTCGGTGACCAGGCGCATGTCGAGGGCGGCGAGGCGGCCGTCGTTGCCGATTTTGAGCATGTTGTCGTCGCGGGGGTCGACCTGTCGGCCGGCGATCAGGTCGACGCGGTCGGCCAGCTCGTCGATGTAGCCGGTCAACGCCGCGGATTTTGCGACGGTGAGCAGTTGTGGGAGGGGGGTGCCGTCGTGGCGGGGGGTGATGGTGGGGACGGGCAGGTTGAGGTCGGCGGCGGTTTTCACGTCGCCGAAGGAGTGGAACATGGTGAGGAGTTCGGGAACGTTGGTGAAGCGGGCGAATCTGGCGCGGAGTTGGAACTTGTCGCCGGTGATGTTGGTTTCGAAGCCGGTGACCACTTCCCCGAAGGTCGCGGCCCAGGAGTCGAAGTCGTTGATCCCGGCCTGGGTGAGGAGGTGGGGGGCGAGGTAGTGCTGCATGACGTACATCTCGGTGACGGAGTTCGCGATCGGGGTGGCGGTGGCGCCGGTGATCACGCGATGCCCGTAGCGTGCACGCAGGAACCACAGTTTCGCGTCGAGGTCCTGGGACCGTTGTGAGCCGTCGATGGAGGCGCCGGGGATGTTCGAGGCGACGCGCAGGTTCTTGTAGTCGTGGAGTTCGTCGATGACCAGGTAGTCGATGCCGGTTTCTTCGAAGCTGATCCCGGGGTCGCGGGGCTGGTCGAGTTTGGCTTTGAGTTTCTCTTCGGCGCGCAGGATCTGCTTCTCGATGGCCTTGACGCGGGATTCGGCGCGGCCGCCGGCGTCAGCGAGCCGGGTCAGTGCGGCGCGGATGTCGCGGGTCTGGTCGGTGAGGTAGTCGAGTTCGCGGCGCGGGTCCAGGGAGAGGGCTTGGAAGGCGGTGCGGGTGAGGATGACCGCGTCCCAGTCGTTGGCGGCGACGCGGGCGACGAACGCGCGGCGTTTGTCGGAGGTGACGTCATCGGCGCCGGCGGCCAGGACGGTGGCGTGGGGGTAGAGCTGCATCCAGTCGCGGGTGAACTGCGCCAGCAGGTTGTTGGGCACCACGATCGCGGGTTTGCGGATCATCTGGAGGCGTTTGAGTTCGGTGGCGCCGATGATCATCTCCGCGGTCTTCCCGGCGCCGACGACGTGGAACAGGCCCACGGATGGCTCGTTGAGCATCCGCGCGACCGCCGCCCGCTGATGCGGCCGCGGGGTGAACGAGCTCACCAAACCGGGAAACGTCAACTGTTGACCTTCGGCGCTGTAGTCGCGCAGCACGATCGAGTTGAACCGGCGGTTGTACTCGGCCTGCAGCCGCGCGCCACGCTCGGGGTCCTCCCACACCCACCCGGCGAACCGCTCAGCTAGCAGGCGGGCTTTCTCCTGCGCGGCCTCGGTTTCGGTGGCGTTCAACGTGTCGATCTTGCGGCCGTCACGGTCGGTGTGGGAGTCCTTGACCAGGATCTGCGTCTGGGTCAGCAGGCGTTGGATCAGTTCGGGGGCGGTGAGCCGGCGGGTCCCCCAATCGTGGGTGGCCGACATCGACCACTTGTTGCCCTCGACCACCCACTCGGAGCCATGAATATGAGTCACCTTCGCCTGCCGATCCTGCAGGACTTCGCGCATGAACAAGGTGTGATCCTCAGCCGGGATCCACACCGCCCCCAGCGCGGCGGTGATGTCACCTGGGCCCAGATCGGGGGGCAGCACGGCCCGCAGCGCGGCCACGTTGTGATGCCAGCGGGGATCGACGGCGGCCGCCTGCCGGGCGAGGTCGAGTTTGTCGCGGACGTTGCCGGAGAGGTACTCGGCCCGCAGCACCACACCGCTGCTGTCGCCTTCGGGGGTGGGGGTGTCGAACACCAGATCATCAATCCGTTGTCGTGCCTGGTCCTGGTCGCAGCCCAGCAGGGCGGCGATGGTGGGCAGGTCGACGCGGCCGAGGGTGTCCAGGCTGACACTGACCGCATCCGAAGGTGTCTCGGCCGAGGTGACGGGTTCCCGGGGCACGATCTGCCGGGCGGTCAGCAACCCCGCGGGCAGAGCCAGGCCGGTGTCGTCGTCGAAGCGTTCCAGGGCCGCGACCAGCGGACCGTAGGGGTCGAGGCGGGTCACCAGCCGCACCGCCGCCGGTATCAACCGCGCCGGTCTGCGGGCAGGGTCTTTCGGCTGCGTCAACGTGAACCGATTGATCGGCCCAAACGCTTCGACGTAGCGTTCCCACGACCGCAGCAGCCTTCGCCGGTCCTCCTCCAACCCAGGGTCACCATCGGCGGCGGTGGTCTCGGCCGCGATCACGGTCCGGGCCTGGTCCCGCAACTCGAGCAGGGCCCGCACCTCCACGTGTTGCCTGACCGGGACCTCCACCGCCACATTCACGCCCTCGGAGACCACGGTGAACCGGCCATCAGGGTGCGCGCTCAGATGCCCATCACGCTCAGCCACCACCCCCTCCCCCACCACCACCGCAGGCGAGTCGCCGGTGGAGGGCGTGAACGTCCACCCCCTCTCCCGGGCCTGACCGGTGATCCCCGCCAGGGCGTGGCGGAGGGCCTCGCTGGTGTCGATGTCGGGGGTGGGGGTGATGTGGAGGCCCGCCACACCGTGCATCCCGACCCTGCATTCCGGCTGGCCGAGCACCAGCGACGGGTTGGCGGTCAGGCGACGGTTGATGTGGAGGGTTTCCTCGGTGCCGTGGGGTCCGGGCACGGTGACCGGGTCGGTGAAGATCCAGTCATCCTCCCCCGGAGCCTCCCCTTCGACGCGGCGGCGGAGGATCAGGAGGTCGGTGACGGCCTCGGTGCCGGCGGCCGCGGTGTGGGCGCCGGTGGGGAGCCGGATGACGCCGACCAGGTCGGCGAGGTGGTGCAGGTCGCGGCGATGCGCCGGGTCACGCGAGTCGAGGGTGTAGTGGCTGGTCAACACCGCCACCAGCCCGCCGGGGCGGGTCAACTGCACCGACTTGGACAGGAAATGGTTGTGCATCACGTAGTGGTGCGGGTTGTGCAGCGGGTCATGGAGCCGGACATCAGCGAACGGCACGTTCCCGACCACGGCGTCGAAGTACCCGCCCGGTAGGCGGGTCTCGGCAAACGACTCGGCACGGATCCGCGCCGCTGGATACAGCAGGGCGGCGATGGCGGCGGTGGTCGGGTCGAGCTCGACGCCCATCATCGACACCGCCTCCGGGGCGGTCCCGATGAACACCCCCGCCCCGCAGCCCGGCTCCAACACCCGCCCCCCAGTGGTGGGGGCGCCGAGTTCGATCAGCGTGTCCCAGATCGCGCGGGCATACTCCACATGCGTGTAGTGCGCGTTGATCGTGGTGCGGCGCGCCGCATCGTAGGCGGCCGGGTCCAGCAGCTCCCGCAGCATCTGGCGCCGCTGCGCATGATCGGGGCGGGCTTCGTCGAAGATCTGCGACAGGCCCTGCGCCCCCCACGACCCCCACCGGGCCAACACCTCCTGCTCCCCCACCGTCGCAGGGCGGCCCTCGGCCTGCACCCGGTGAAGGACGCGGATCGCGGCCACGTTGGCATCGAACCTGGCCACCGCCCCCGACGGCGCCAAACCGTCCTGCCCCCCAACCCGAAACCCCACCACCGCGCCGGCCACCGGCCCGGCCGCGGACGTGGCAGCGGTTGAGGGAGGGGCTGGTGGGGTGGGGGTTACTGGTCCTCGATCAGGCCCGTCTTGTCGTGGATCGCGTGGTGAGTCTCCATCAGCAGCTGCAGGATCGAAGAGGTCTGCGGGTCGAAGCCCGCGTTCTCGTCGTCGTCCTCTTCCAGGGTTTCCGGTTCCGGGGTCAGCATCTCGGCCCGGACGATCTCCTCGGCCTGCATCCGGATCGCGTTGAGCCGACCCACCTTCTCCCAATAGGTTTCGCCGGTCGGGTCGGGGCCCTGCATCTGCTCGGCCAGCCACACCACCCGCGTCTGGGCCTCCTGCCCCAACGTCGAGAAGAAGTGGTTGGGATCCTCCAGCGCCGCGTACCTGGCCGGGGCCAGCATCTGCCACGACTGCTCGGCGAACCGGCCGTACTGATTCATCAACGGACTCCTCTGCTGCGCTGAGCCACAACTCCTCGAGCGAGGGCTGGTCATAGCGGGATCGACTTCTAGACGCCATGCCTTCGAAGAACCCCAACTCAGGTCACACACCGCGTGAACCATCATCGCGACCCACCCCTCTCCACAGTCCTTGTAGCGTCATCCTCTCGGGCCCCTCCGACATCTTCGAACCGGTGGGCCTCTGGCTGGCGAGGTTGCGCAGCACGTTGCGCAGCCCTGCTATCACTTTCTCCGGGTCGCGACCCGCCAGCCTCCGAGCCAGTGCGGTGAGGTCGGTGCCGGCGGCCTGCAACCTGGTCAGGTCCGCCTGCACACTCCCCCACCCTTCACGAAGGAGGGCGGGGTTCACGGCTTGAGCCCAGGGACGCCAGTCGACCTGCACCGCGGCCCCCGGCTCGTGGTGTGCCAGGGTCGCGGCCGCCACTGCGGCCGGTACCTTCGCCAGCCGCCGGGCCAAGAGGGTGGTGTCGGCGCCGGCGTGGTGGAGCTCGTCGAGCCGGGCGGCGAGATGCGGCCACTCCCCCACCCCAGCCAGGCCGGTCAGGTCGGCCCAGCGTTGCCAGCGGTCGGCTGGGGTCTGGTCGAGGCGGCGGCGTGTCTGCCTGGTCTGTTCGCGTGTCTGGTCGGCGGCCGCGGCCGGGGTGGTGGTCCAGGCATGGATCCGCGTCACCAGGTGTCGAGTCTGCTCCTCCGGCACCTGGGCCTGGTGTTGCTGCCAGGTGGCTGGGGGGCGGGCGGCGATGATCTCGGCGACCTGCCGGCCAGCCTCGGCGGGGTGGAGGAACGTGACACGGTCACGGATCATCAGCTCCCCCTGCGCCGTGGTGGCCTCGGCCAGCGCGTGGTGGAGGGCGTCGGGGCCGTGCTGTTGGAGTAGCTGTGCTGGGTCTCCGCCGGCTGGGAGGAGCAGGCGGCGTGGGTCGCGGCGGTGCTGGGCGAGGAGCCAGAAGGTGTTCTCGGCTGCGACGTGGCCGGCGTTGTCGGCGTCGGTGGCGATCAGCGGGGTGGGTCCGTCGCGCAGCAGCAGCGTCTGCTCCGGGGTCAGCGCGGTTCCCAGCGGTGCGACGCCGACGAAGGCCCCGTGGCCGGCGAGGGTGACCGCGATCGCGTCCATCGGGCCCTCCACGATCACCGGCGTGGCGGTGCCATGGAGGAGGTGGTGGCCGTAGAGGACGTCGCGCTTCGCGAACAGCGCGCTGGCGGGGCTGTTCAAGTATTTCGGGCCGTGGTCGTCGTCGGCGTCGGGGTGCCTGCGGCCGACGAACCCGACGATGACGCCTTCGTGGTGGATGGGGAGGATGGCGCGGTCGCGGAAGCGGTCGATCACGGTGCCCTGCCGGGTGGTGGTGGCCACCCCCGCGGCGAGCAGCTCGGCGGTGTCGAATCCTTGCTTCCGCAGCGCACTGACCAGCGTCGTCCAGCCCGCGGGGGCGTGCCCGATCCTGAATCGCGGGTCGCCGGCCAGATCCTGACCGGACCGCTGCGAGAAGTAGTGCTGGCTCCACGAGCCGGGCAGTTGGGCCTCGAAGAACGCGGCCGCCGCCTCGGTGACCTGGGCGAGGCGCTGCGGGGTGTGGGGGGTCTCGGCCCAGCGGTCGGCGGCCGCGAACCCCTGCCGCAGCTCGACCTCGGTGAAGTCCGGATCGGTACGCTCCCGCAAACTCGCCGCCTTGGCGAGGTCGGCGGTGCGGGTGGACCAGTCGATGTCCTCGATTCCCTCAGGCGGCAGCTCGTCGGGATGCGGCGGCTCCACCTGCTCGTCCGGGGGCGGGGTGGTGAGGTGGTGTGTGCGCCACAGCATGGCCTGGCACGCATCATCGAACCCGGACACATCCACCGTCGGGGTGATCAGATTGTCGAGGTGGTGTCCGTGGTCGGTGGCGTGGGTGAGTGCTGCGGCCAGGTGGGGCCACCAGGGGCTGGCCTCCAGCTCGGCCGCCGCTTCGTACCCGAGCCGGTCGACCAGATCTGATTCCCAGGTGGGGAGGGTGGGACCGGCGCCGTCGGCGGCGAGGTGTCGGGCCAGTCGCCACCACAATGCGGCGGCGGGCTGTTCCGCGGGCAGTGGTCCGTCGGCGACGGCGGCGGCGAGGTGCTCGGTGACGGGCACACCGGCCTGATGGAGGGCGGCGAGGCGGTGCGCCAGGACGGTGGCGTATGGGTCGCGGGGCAGATCGGCGCGGACGTCGCGCAGCAGATCGGTCCACACCCTCACCGGATGCGCAGGCCGCAACCGGTCCAGGAGACGCTGCTGCCAGCGGTGCGCCGCGGCGCCGAGCTGGGGAGGGCCGGTGGGGCGCCGGTCTGCGCGGTCGACCTGCCACGCCGCCCGCCACACCTCCACCTCCCCCACGCTCGAGGTCGTCAGGGTCTGCCCGGGCAGCGCCCACACCGGCCGCGACACCCCCGCCGCAGCGTCACGCACCTCGACAGCGAAGTCCTCCACCAAGCCCTGGCGTGCGGCCAGGTACGGCCCCCACTGCGGATGCGCGGTGAGGGCGGAGGGGATGGCGGGGAGCCACGGCAACGGCCCCACCCCGGCAGGGTTCGGGAGCCGCCAGGTCAGCACCGCCGCCGGATCCGCAGCCGTCCCCAGCTCACGGGCATCGACCGCCGCCCGCAACACCTCCAGCGGCGAGGTGGCTTGGTCGGCGGCCGCGTGCAGGAGATGGGACCGCAGCGTGGGCCACGCGGGGCAGGACGTCAGCTGCTCCACCACCTGGTCGGCCTGCTCATCCAACTCGACGACCAAGTCGGCATAGAGCTGTTCGATGGCCACGGTGACCGCGTCGGTGTAGCGGGCGGCCGCGAACCCCAGGCGGGTGTACGGATCGGTGGCGTGGCGGGCTTCGGTGGTCACCGATCGGGAGGATCCGTCCCGGGCCAGGACCTGCTCCAGGACGTCGCCGGCGGTGACCGGCCGCAGCGTCGCGGGATGGATCGGGGCATTCTCCTCTCCCCCGTCGACGACCTGCACATACGCCTGGTTCGATTCGCGGCCGCGGCTCATCGCCACATACAACTGCTGCCTGCTCTCCGTCCCGGTCAGCACCGTGTGGGTGGTGTCGACCGTGACCCCCTGAGCGCAGTGCACCGTCACCGCGTACCCCAACTCCACATGCTCCGAGACATACGTCGGCGGCAGCACGACCCGCAGCCCGGTGCTGCGGTGGACTGCTCGGAGTGCGCCGGCCGGGTCGACGCCGGTGACGGTCCACCGGTCGCCGTTCTTCACCCAATCCGTCGCGCTCACACTGAGCCGCCGGTCATTGAATCGGGTCACGATCACATCCCCCACCGATGCCACGTTCCCATCCGACAGCACCGCAACGGGACCTCCACCATCGCCGTCGGGGGTGTCGGTGAGACGGTGGTCGCGGGCCCACCGGTTGAGTTGGGCGACCTGGTCGCGGGTGCCGGCCAGCATCACGCTGTCGAGCCCTACGGCGCGGTCGTGGAGCCAGCCTGTGAGGGCGTCGCGCAGCACGGTTTCCTCGGAGCCGGCATGGATTCGTCCCTGGTCGAGGTAGAAGCCCAGGGCCTCGAGCCGGCCCTCCCGCAGGGCCAGGGAGGCTGCTGCTTCGGCGGGGTCGACGAAGCGCATCACCTCGGTCAGCTGTACCGCGCCGTGGGTCTCGGTGATGTCGCGCAGCACGCCGCCGGCGCCGACCGCGGCGAGCTGCTGATCATCACCGATCAGCCGCACCGACGCCCCCCGCCCCACAGCGAACCCGACCACTACGGCCAGGGTGGGGGTATCGGCCATGCCTGCCTCGTCGACGATCAACAACGTCTCCGCACCGATCAGAGCCTCCACGGCCGCCTGGTTGTGGTGGAGGTCGTGGGCGATCTTCGCCAGCGTCGCCGCTGCCCCGACCTGCTCCCCCAGCACCCCCGCCGCGACCGCGGAGGGAGCCAGGCCCAGCACGGTGCCGCCGCTTTCCCGCCACGCGCCGGCCAACACGGCCAACGCTGTGGTCTTGCCTGATCCGGCCGCCGCCAACCCCACCTGCACGCGCCGACCGCTGGTCGCCATGTACCGGACCAGCTGGATCTGTCCCGCGTTCAACGTCACCCCGCCGGCGGTGGAGGCCAGCAGCGCGACAGTGACGTCGACCTCGTCGACCCGCCGCCCATCGGTCATGCCGGCGGCCGCGGTGATGACCTGTTCGGCTTCAATGACGGCGGTGGAGGTGAACCGGCGACCCCCGACGGTGCTGTACACCGACTGCCCATCACTGCGGCGCAGGAGTTGCGGATCACTGACCGGATCGGTCCAGCCGGCCACCGGCAGACACCGGGCGGTCGCGGCCGCGAGCAGCGCGGCGGTCAACTCCTCCGCCTGCTGCGGGTCCGTGGCGCGTTCCCGGGCACGGCGTGAGGCTTCGGCTTGCAGGTGCCACACCGTCCACGACGCCCGCGACACACCCATCCGGGCCACCATCTCGTTGGCAACAGAGTCGACCCATTCCGTCGTTGCCGCGGGTCCCGGCCTGCTGGCGGCGGCGGTCACGTCGGTGAGCATCCGGGCCACCCCGTCGACGCCGAGGACGGCAGCTGCTTCGGTCGCCCAGGTGGTGCGCTGCTCGGCCAGTGAGCGGGGTTCGTGCTTGGCCTGCCTGGTCTCCAGGGTGGCCTGCTGCGCCAACGCGATCGCCTCGGCCGGTGTCGGCGGCCGACCATGCGCGTGCTGGAAATCGACTGCCAACTCCGCCTGACGGGCCTCGATCGCCGCCCGCCGGCTCGACCACGCCTCCCGCAACCGTGCCGGCACACCCACGATCTCCCGCACCACCCGCTTGCCCGGATCCCGCGCCGTGTCGACCGCGAACCGGACCCCGAGACGGGCCACCAGGTGGGCCTCCAGAGCCGTGTTGTACACCTCCGAGATGCTCACCATCCCCGCATGCAACGGGCGGCCGTCGACCGCCAGCCACGCCCCATCCAAGGTCTGGACCTTGTTCGCGATCGCGACATGGGTGTGAAGGTTCGGATCCCCCGCCCGAGAATCCCGATGCGTGAACGCGGCCGCGACCAGGCCGGTGACTTCGACCTGCCGCACCCCGCCATGCCCCCGCCTCGAGAACAGGACCCGCTCCTCCAGATAGCGCAGCGCGTCCGCGACCGCCGCGTTGTGAGCCTCCTCGATCTGCGCCGCCACCTCCTGAGGCGCCACCGCCCACAGGGCAGAGACCGACTTCACCGGCGTGAACGTCACGTCATAGCCCGCGCACGCAATCGTCGGGTTCCTCGTCAACGTCGCCACCTCCGACGACAACTCCGCCCCGCTCGGCGCCCTCCCCATCCTCTGCTGGAAGCCAGCAGTGGCGAGCTCGTTGCGGATACCAGCCCGCACATCCACCGGCACCGTCCCACCACTGCCCAGTCCGTTAGCTGCAGCCCACTGACTGCACCGGATCGCGACCTCCTGCTGGAACACCGTCGCCGCCGTGCGCACCTGGAACGGCGACCCCAGGCGGGCCGCCTGGCGGATCTGAGCGGGCGTCGCGTCGGCCGGGAGAGCAGCCAGCCGGGCTTCCATGTCCGGATGGAACCCGGCCCCGAACAAGGCACGCATCTGCACCTCCGACACCGCACTCCCCGGCTGCATCTCCAACGCTTCCAGGCCGGTGCCGACCCACCGACCCGGCACCTCGCCCTTCTCCGTGTAGTAGCTCGTCAGCGACGCGTGGCCCTTCTCCGTTGAATCCTGCGCAGCAACCTGCCGGGTCAGGTAGTCATAACCCGACCCGGCAGTCAGCTTGTGCAAAGACGCCGTCACACCCCCTACCAACCCGAACCCGACCCGGCTACAGCGTGAACCGACTCCGCTGAATTCTCGTGTGACGGCCCGGGAATCACGCGAGGTCCGGTGCCCGAGGAGCAGACTCGTCGCATGAATCCCGAGCTTGGCGCCGACTACGAGCTGCTCGCAGCCGTAGCGCAGGTCGTCCAGGTCTTGGCATGGATCGCCATCCTCGTCGGAGCGTTCCTGCGCGAGAGCGGTACCCGTGAGTACCTCAGCAAGGGCGCCGAAGGCTTGGGATGGGTGGCCCTGATCGGCTCCGGAATCGTGGGCTCGCAGATAGCCGCCCAGCAGGCGCTGAACTGCTCACTGTGGGGGCGAGACTGCATCGAGACGGACGCTCAAGCCTGGGCCTACCTCTGGGAACACCTGCTCAAAGGCATCGTCTACGACGCGGTCGTCGGCGGCGTCGCCGAGCTCGTTGGATGGTCCGCGGCCCGGCTACGCAAGAGCCGGCAGACCTCCGGACCATGACGCGTAGACCCGCGGACGCGAATGTACCCCCAGTCGATCATCGGCCCAAGCCAGCCACGTTTGATGTTGCATCAAATGCAACAACCCGGGCCTTCCCCCGATGGTGCAAGAGGTGTGTTGCACTTGAGATCGGGAGGCACCTGAGTTCTATGTGCTGTGGGACATCGCTGATCGAGCTGACCGCGGTGCCGTACACGCCGACGCCATGGTGCTGCATATTGCGCTGGGTGAGAGCCGGTGTTCCGTTGTGGGGTGAGCCGGTGTTCCGTTGATGGCTGAGCCATGGTGACGCCGGGGTCGGCCGCGGTTTCGCGTGTGGGAGGTTCGTCGGGTTCGTGCCGTTGGGGCACGGGCGTGACGAGAGGGGTCGCCTTCGATGGTTGACTACAAGAGGATTCTTCAGCTTCGTGCTGAGGGGGTGAGTCAGCGCGGGATCGCTGACGCGTTGGGGTGTTCACGTAACACGGTGGCGGGGGTGTTCGCTGCGGCGGACTCGGCTGGTGTCGTGTTCGGGCAGGTTGCGGACCTCGGGGCTGAGGAGGTCCGCGCCCTGTTGCTGCCGGAGCCGGTGAGGGCGGACTCTGGGCGGGCTGCACCAGATTTCGAGTATGTGCACCGGGAGCTGGGTGGGCCGTCGGTGACATTGCTGGTGTTGTGGAACGAGTACGTGGCGAGGTGCCGTTCGACGGGCGAGGTGCCGTATCAGTATTCGTTCTTCAACGAACAGTACCGCCGCTGGATGAAGTCGACGGGGGCGTCGATGCGGATCCAGCGGAGCCCCGGGGAGTCGGTCGAGGTCGACTGGGCCGGGGACGCGCTGTGGTTCGCGGACCCGCTGAGCGGGACGCCGACGCAGGCGTGGGTGTTCGTGGCGGCGTTGTCGTTTAGTGCCTACACGTATGTGGAGGCATTCACCGATATGACGCTCTCGTCGTGGATCGAGGGTCACGTGCATGCGTTCGAGCAGTTCGGGGGTGTGGGTCGGCTGTTGGTGCCTGACAACCTCCGCACGGGTGTGTCGCGGGCGGACAGGTATGAGCCGGCGTTGAACCCGGCCTATGCGCAGTTGGCGGAGCATTACGGCACCGCGATCATCCCGGCCCGCGTGAAACGTCCCCGCGACAAGGCGGTGGTCGAAGGCAGCGTCCGGTTCGTCGCCGGGCAGGTCGCGGCGATACTGCGCAATCGCCAGTTCGTCGGGTTGGCGGAGTTGAACGAGGCCATCTTCGACGAGGTCGCTGCGATCAACGCCCGCCCGTTCCAGAAACGGGAGGACTCTCGGCTGGTGGTGTTCGAACGTGACGAGAAGCCGCTGCTGGTGCCGCTGCCGCCGATCGGATTCGAGTTGGCCGATCTCCGCAAGGCGAAGGTGGGGCCGAACTATCACGTCCAGGTCGACCGGAACTTCTACTCGGTCCCCGCCCGGTTGATCGGCAAGTCGTTGGATGTCCGGGTCACCTCCAGCATCGTGGAGGTGTTCGACGGTGTCGAGCGTGTCGCGTCCCATCCGCGGTTCAAGGGGGTCAGGGGCCGCTACTCGACGCTGCCCGCGCATATGCCGGCCTCGCACCTGAGCCGGTTGGTGGACTGGTCACCGGAACGCTTCGAGCAGTGGGCCTCGACCGTCGGGCCGAACACGGTGGCCGCGATCCGGGCGATCCTGGGCTCCCGGAAGATCGTCGAGCAGTCGTACCGGTCATGCCTAGGGGTGATGTCGCTGGCCAAGAGGTCGGGCGGCATGGCCCGGCTGGAGGACACCTGCGGCAGGGCGTTGGCGGCTACCCCGGCGCCGTCCTACACGCTGATCAAGAAGCTATGGGCAGGATGGACACCTGCCCCGACCCCGCCGCCGCCATCGCTGGGTGATGCAGGGTTCGTCCGCGGCGCTGACTACTACGGGAGCCGGGCATGATCGACATCGAGACCCTCACCCGGCTCAAGACCATGCGGCTCTCAGGGATGGCCGAGTACTTCGAGAACCTCGCCGACACCACCACCGCGGCCTCGTTGAACGGCCCCGAGCTGGTCAAGCAGGCCGTCGACTGGGAATACGAACGGCGCCGCGACAGCAAGCTGCACCGACTCCGCCGGCAGGCCGGCCTCGCGCAACCCGGAGCCGACATCGCCGACCTCAAGGCCATGCCCGGACGCAGCGTCGACGCCGAGTTGATCAGCCGGCTGGCGATCGGTTCCTACCTGGTCAAACACCAAGACGTCATCCTGCAAGGACCCACCGGAGCCGGGAAAACCTACGTCGCCTGCGCCCTGGGGAACAAGGCCTGCCAGCAGTACCGCCGGGTGCTCTACCTGTCCGCCGATGAACTGTTCGACCGGATCACCATCGCTGAGCGCACCGGCGACAAGAAACGATGCCTCGACACGCTGGTCAAGGTCGAGCTGCTGATCATCGACGACTGGTTCCTCACGCCGCCGAGCCGGCCCCAGGTCCAGCAACTCCACACCCTGATCGACCGGCGCCACAAGAGGGCCTCAACGATCTACTGCACCCAGCTGCCGCCCGGGCAATGGCACGACCGGATGGAAGAGAAGATCCTCGCCGACGCCATCGTCGACCGGATCACCACCAACGCGCACGCCACCGTCCTCAACTGCGACGACTCCATGCGCAAACACTTCACCCACCTCGAATAGCCAACAGTCGGGGGCCGACCGTCCCGGCCGGCCCCCGACACCCACAGCCCACCCCACCACGCCCGTCGCACTGGCTCACCACCGCCCGGAACACTGGTTCACCACACAGCGGAACACCGGCTCTACCTGAGCGCAATATCCATGGTGCAGAGAAACCAGGCTGGGACAGGACGATGCGTTGGCAGGTTCTGCAACGACGGACGGACCTGACCGGGAGAGAAACGACGGACGGACCTGGCCGGAAGAGAGAGTGCTGCCAACTCACGGTCGTGCCGAGCCAGCAATCAGATCAGACAGACCCGTGGTCCTGTCAGACAGACCCGTGGTCCTGTCAGGTCACTCTGGCCCGTGGCTCTTGCCCCCGGTCACTCCGGCTTCGTAGTTACAAGCAGCGAGTTCCAGGACCCAGCTGCCTGCTTGATGTCCGACTCGGTGGCGAACATGTAGCGCCAGTCTCCGAAGTCCTCTTCATCGCGGACAGCGCGTGACCACGTTTCGGCGGCGGCCTTCTTGCGGAGCACGGAGTCGTCTCTTGCGTGGTCATCAGCCTTGCTCTCGACTAGCCAGTAAGTGTCTTCGGTGTCGAGCGCGATGAAGTCTGGGAAGTAGGCTCCCTCTGGAGTGGGTATGAACGCCTGCCCTCCGACGTAGACACGAAGCCACCATTTGAGTGCGTCGTCGCGATCCAAGAGCCGGGCCAACTCGAACTCGGTCGAGCCTGCGTCGAAGTAGGCGACGGGCATTAGGTTGCGCTTCCAGCCGACGTAGGCGGCATGCTTCTTGAACTTGCCTGGTCCGTGGGCCGGCAAGGCTTCAACCGGTACTACGACCGGTTCCAGGGGCAGGGTTACCTTCACGAAGTGGTACTTCATCTGCAGCTTGCGGTTGACGATCTTGTCCCGGATGAGCCGCCGCATGCCTTCCACGGCCTGCTCGCGACGCTTCTGACCCCATTGGTCGGCATGGGCAGTGTGGACCACGCCAGCGCCCTTCAGGAAGGCGCGTACCAGCCTCCTAGCCGCGTTCTTGCTGGCCTTCTCTTGCGGCACTTCTGGCTGTTGCATGATCATGGCAACGAGGTCGTCGTAGACCACGTCGAGACCTTCTAGGGTCTGTTGTGCGGTCTCGTGGGCTTGCGGGGCGACCGTGATCGACACCTGGTCTCCATCGCGCTCGGCTTCTAGTGCATCGCGGAAGATGAAAGTGGGCACCTCGTTGACGAAGGCCACCCCCGCCTTCTCGGCGTCCCCGTCGGGGATGTCAGACAGCGAGAAGGGCGCATACGCCAAAAGCGACTCGCGGCGGGGGAAGACGACCTGAGGTGCGTTCTTGACACGGCCCTGGGGCCTGGGTATGCCCGTCTCCAACCGTTCCGCCGTCTCATGGAACAACATGCTCGGCACATGCTGATCGTCGCCATCAGTTCCCTCCTCATCGAACAGTGCCCACTGACCGGGGGCGGCAGCAAGGCTGCTGCCAGGGTCACTGCCGCTCACGACACCGCCCCACTCTGAGTTTCGATGTCCATCCATGAAATCGAGAGGCTGTCTCTGGTCCACTTCGGCGGTCGTGGCGAAACCATGCGTATCTACCTCGACGGAGAAGGCCGGGAGTTGGATTCTCTGGCGGAGAACGTCCTTCTGATCGAGCAACTGTTTGTAAGAGTCATGAGCCACCAAGTCCACCTGGTCAACGGCGGGGATTCCCGTGCGCTGCCCGAAGGGCAGCCGCAGACCACGGCCTAGGATCTGCTCGGTCAGTGTTTGCGATGCCAGCCTGCGCAGCGCCACGATGACCGCGATGTTCTTCACGTCCCAGCCCTCACGGAGCATGTTGACGCTGACTATGGCCCGAATCGGGGAGTCCGTCTCCTCCACCTTCGACAGTGCTTCCAGGGCGACGTCAGAGGACTGGGAGGTGATCTCCAGCACCTGCGTCCCATCTCCGATGAAACCTGGCTGGGCCAACATCTGGCCGACCTCGGTGGCGTGTTCGATCCCTTGGCACACTACGAATAGGACCGGCTTCACTGCAGGAGCACCTGGGTACGTCTGACGGTAGACCGCGTAGGACTCTTCCTTGTGCCGGAGCAGCTGGCAGGCGTCCTGCAACTGCGTCCGTTCGTCCTTCGTACCATCCTTGCGGTAGACGATCACCGGGACCTTGACGTGCCCGTCAGCGATGGCCTCGCCTAGGGTGTACTGGAATACCACCTTCGCGTAGTCATCCTTGTCCGGCGTCGCGGTCAGGCCCACCAATGCTACGGGATCGAGATCCCGGATCGCCGCTGAGAACGCTGTGGCCTTCTCATGGTAGACGTGGTGCTCGTCCGCAATCACAAACAGATCGTCTGAGCCCTCAAGGTACGAGTACAGCGCGTCTCCGAGATTCTCATCCTCGGAGCGCACCTTTCGACTCACCTTGTCCGTGGGGCGGATCAGTTGCTGCACGTTGAAGACAAACACCTTCAGTCGGTTCGGATCACGGAGAGCTGCCCCTACGTTCGCGGCCTGGAAGTTGTCTGGGGTGATGATGAATGGCTCAATGTCTGCACCAGGTACGTATTTCGCTGACGCTGCGTCGAAGTTCGCCAGGGTCTTCCGTTGGATCGTGGTGCCCGGCGTCACCACAAGGACATGTCGCACGCCCTGGGTCGCAAGGTACTCGATCAGCGACGACATGAGGAAGGTCTTGCCTACGCCTGTCGCCAAGTCCGCGATCATCTCTTGAAAGCTGAGGGCACCCTCAGCCAGCTTCTCCACGATGGTCGCAAGCGCATCTTTGTTCGGCGCTCTCAGATCGAAGCGTGCCGCGATCTCTTCGATTAGCACTTCGTCGTAGGCGATACTCACTGCCATGTCACTTCACCGTCCCGTTTGGGAACATATCCCCTGGAGCTTTCTTGATCCTTGACCCCGTCGACAAGCGCTGGAGCAGTTCTGCTGCTTCAGGAAGCACGCTCTTCGCGACGATCACGGCCTTCTCCCTCTCTGCTAAGTGCTCAACAACCGTGCGCACCACGGTCGCGTCCGCAACACCATCAATCACCGCGAGCCGCTGCCGGTTCCGCTTCCCGCAGAACACGGGATCGTCCGGAGTCAGGGTGAACTTCAACTGGCCTGCCACAGCCTTCGACCAGGTGCCGTTCGTGGCCGCGGAGGAGAGGAATACTTCTCCGGATTCGTCGTCGACCTCGTACATGGAGGGTCCCATCTTTGCGACGGTGAATCCGCCTCCAGAGTCCCATCGTCGGGTCCTGCATTCCCGAGTCTTCGTCGAGGCGCGAAGGGCCCTGATGGTGGCTTCATCAAGCCCGTCCTCCTCCTTCAACACCCTAGTCAGGTAAGTGTTGAACTGCCGCGCCTCGTCCGCGGTGAGACCCTCAGGCAGCTCCTCAACAGCGACCCGCTCAGACCGGTAAGTGACGCCCCCCTCATCTTGACCCGTTACCACGTGAGTCAGGCGCGGAATGATGAAGGTGTCTGCGTTGGCTTGACTCAGTTCGACAGTCAGCCATCGACGCCCCATCTTGTGGGCCACCGCGGCGGTTGTCCCTGAGCCTCCGAAGAAGTCCATCACCAGGTCACCGGGTGACGTAGCTATGTGGATGATGCGCTCCAAGAGGCGCTCGGGCTTGGGAGTGTCGAACACCGATGCTTCGCCGAAGAGCGCGATGCTCTCACGCTTACCATCGGGATTTCCGTCAACCTGGTCCACGAGCCAGACTGTCATGGGAACTAACCCATCATCGTCCGTGGGGAACTTCTTGAGGCGTGGCTTCCCATTGCCACCGCGCGGCCAGTAGATCAGATTGTCCGCGAGGAGCTCTTCGAACCGAGGCTTGCTGTAAGTCCAAGCGCGGTTGGCGGGCGGAGAGTGAACGACTCCAGTGGGGGTCGTAATGTCATAGAACTGGGCCTTGGTCGCGTGCCCCGCCTGAGCGGACATAGGTACGCTCCGCCAAGGTCCCCGCTCATCGTGGTCAGGGTTTGAGAATCTGCCCATATCTGGGAGGCGATGCCGTGTCTGCTTCCACATCTGCGCCCCTTGAAGGGCATATACCAAGATGTAGTCATGGCTCGAGCTGAACGCAGCACGGTTGTCCCGGGAGGTCTTCTTCTGCCACACAACAGTGGTGACGAAGCGATCCGCGCCGAAGACTTCATCCAGCAGGAGTCGCATGCGATGTACTTCGCCGTCATCCAAGTGAACCCAAACTGAAGCGTCTGGGGCGAGTAGCGGTCTCATCGCGCGGATGCGGTCGCGCATCATCGTCAGCCAGATCGAGTGCTCCAGCTGGTCGACGTAGTTCTCGAACGTCTCCTCAGTGTTGAACGGCGGGTCGATGTAGACCAGCCCTACCTGCCCCTTGAACCGGCTGAGGTACTCCGGGATCGTCCCGAGGGAACGGAGTGCGTCTCCAGAGTCCCCGATGATCAGCAGGTTGTCGTTCGCTCCGGTCGGTCCGTTCGTTTCACCGACCTGCTCCAGGACCTCGATGGACTTCACCTCAAGCGCACGAGGATCGTTGGGGTCAACCCAGGCGTAGTCGTACTTGCCGTCCTCGACCGGGATGAGAGCAGAGTCCTTGCCCATCCATGTGAGTTCCAACCGGCCCTTGGGGGTGCGCTTCATCTACCTGCCTCGCTGCGTCGTGCGACCCTAAGGGGTCTTCTACTGATCGTATGGCCTGGTCCGACAGGTTCGACCAAATCGCTGGGCCGGTGGGCCACCCGTGTCCCCACCGCGCAGAACTCGTCCCCAAAATGAGCCCCCACGACACTCAGTCTGCCTGGTCGAGGGGAGCTCCGAAGACTCCGCTCTGAGCCACTGGTTCAGCCACTTTGAGCGACAGTCAGGCCGGCCACGATGCGCTTCGCGCGCTCGCCGATCCGTGTCCTAGGTCAGCTGCGCAGGGTCTTTTCTTGCCAGTCAATGAGTACTTGGTCGGGCACCTTCAAACCGAATTGGCTGAAGAGAGTCTGTGAAAGAGTCACACCCACCCCGCGTGGGTTACGCATCAAGTCTGTGGTTGAGCAGGTCTCAGACGCAGTCAACCGATTCGCATGGATCAGATACTCGCGATCGAGTTCGCGGGCCCAGTCACCAGAGATCAGCCGCCTGCCCGCGATGCCGTTCAAGGCCACATCGATCGTGATGGACTCACACTGCAGGGTTGCCGCCGCTCGTGCACCAAACTCCGCTACCTCGACGAGGTAGAACAGGATCTCCCAGACCCGGACAACCATGGCATCGGCATCCCTCTCTCCCAGGTCCCCGCTGAACACGCAGCGATGCAGGAACTGGCCGCTCGTGCAGACGCGCCAGGCTTCTGAGTGCGGAAGGCCCTGTGGGGCTATGTCCTGCCCGATCCAAGTGCCGTGACGAAGGATCGGACTCCGATAATCAACGTAGGGTACTGGCCATCCACGCAGACGCACGGCGTTTCGCACGACCAGCGCCTCCAGCGAGTTCGGTGACACCCGATTCGTGTCGAATGTGTCAGGCCTCACTGACACGTCGAAGTGTCCCTTGGAGAGGATGGACTCCAATGCTTGACTGGGATCTGCCCACGCGGCCTCCGCCTCTGTCGCGAAGGCCGTGCGTGCTGCCTCGTCAACGGACTGCACGGCCCCCAGCCCGAGGCCGGCATCGCCGACACGACGAACGAACTCCCGAACCCCCTTGGTAGTGGCGAGGTCCAGAAGATCACGCATTTCTGCTACCGATGGGACGGCGATGGACTGTGGCTTGCCACGTGGGCGCACGTACGTTGCACCGTTCTGTAGCTCACCCTGGTAGTCCCGTTTGCAGATGTGCGGAACCTGGTCGAACTCGCTGACCTCAAGCACCACGACGTCGACCCCATTCGACAGCTGAAGCGGGTGCACCGCAAAGGCCACGGGCGGGTCTGAGTAGCGTGCAAGAGCATCGTGTACGCCGTCGTAGTCGGACCAGGCGGCGAGTTGATTCCGATCCAGGCCGGGCATCATCGCTGTCATGTTGGTTTCGTCAATGCCAAGACAGACCTGCCCACCGTCTCGGATGTTGGCCAAAGCCATCGTTGCACGTGCGACCTTCGCGCAGAACGCCTTGTCGGTGCGATTGCCGGGTCCCTTCACCTCGAAGGAGCGGAGCTCGTGTCCAAGCGCGAGGATCTCCTCGACCTCAGCGTTGGTGACCATAGACGCCAGACTAGCGACACGTGTACTTGCGCCGGAGGATGTGGTCGCAAGATTCAGGCATCACAGAGACGAGCGGGGGGGGCGCTCTGGAACCATGCAGATCGATCGAGTTCTTGACGGGGGTCCTTGGACTAGGGTCGTCAGACCGGGAACTCGCCGAGTAGGGAACCAGAGCGATCATTGTCGATCGTCTCCACTGAGGCGGTGTAGATCGTTCCGGGAGGGATGGGGTTATGCGGCATCCGCGGTGCGTCCTCGCTGAGAAACTCGTACAGATCGGCCATGAGGACAGCATATCGGCGCGTGTTCGGCAAGCTCGTATCAGCCGGCCGCCACAAACACTGGAACGTAGATCAAGGCCGCGAGGACCGCGAGTAGCGCAGCAGAACGAAGCACCGTCAATCTGGTGCGGACAGTCTCCTCTCCGATCGCGACGGCCGAGACGTAACCGATGGCAAGTGGCCGCTTAATCGGTGAGGGCTGGCTCGCGGCCAGCGCCGCATCCGTTCGCCCGAGGTCGACACGCCCCGCGAGGAGACTGGCTGCGCCGGCTGCTGCGAGGAATGCGAACACAGCCGCCACAGCCCACGCCAGCGCGAGCCACCATGGTCCGGACCAGGAGGAGTGCCCTGATGTCGCGAGGAGGGCAGCCTCGGCGAGGCTAAGGGTAAGGAGCGTTCCTGAGCGGTCGCGGACGCTGTCAGTGTCGTGGACTTGGCGATCGAGTTGCCGGCGACCCTCTTCGATCAGCAGATCGAGATCCTCGTCCGTGTATCCAGTGAGATTGGCGTCGAACGACCGTGGGGCTGCGAATGTCGGCAGCTCTCGTCCCGGGCGAAGAAGTCCCCACGCGTGTGCAAGGTAGAGGCGAACTTCGGCGAGGTGCCCGACGATTACTGACACGGAGAGCCTCCCACGAGCCAGTCGCTGATTGCGTGCCCTACAGCGTCGGTGAGGTCGTCGGGAAGGAAAAGCCACTGTCCCCCCGGGTTCAGATCGATGAATCGTGGCACGCCGTCCTCATCGACCATCCAGTCCTGACTGGAGTACCCGACACTCATCGCCGCTGCCACCTTGACTGCAGCGCTCTCGACTTCAGGCCAGCATGTGGCCCTGACGAAGCCCGAGTGTGAATCCGGGTCGCGACGCCAGTCAAGGGTGAGCTCATCCGCCGGCAACTGAGCGCACCACGCATGGTCGTTGACGGTAACGACGCGAAGGTGAAGTCGGGCTCGCACCTTCTCTTGCGCGAGATGGGGAGATTCAAGCAGGTTCCCTGTAGGCAAGGACCCCGGTGCAACCTCAGTCGCAAAGACCACTCGATCCTCGCCATCGACGGAGCGGAAACTGCCCGGCCCGAGTGGTTTGAGAACCATGGATGAGCCGAAGCGCGCCAAGGCGTCCCGGCTCGTCGCCACTTGCCACTCCGGCACGGGGACGCCTGCCAGTCGTGCTATCTGGTACTGCGTGATCTTGTTTTCGGCGGCGAAGACTGCAGAAGGATCGGACAGCCATCGGATGTGTCGGTCACGGACGAGCGAGCCAAGCAGAGCGAGACGAGCAGCGAGTTTGGCTGCTGATTGAGTGCCCATGACGATGCCGGCGTCGCTTCCGGCAGGGGACAGGCGTCGTAGCCATCCGCGGGCGCCGAATTGGTTCAGGACCACCAGATGGTCGGCTAGATCCCTCAGGATCACGGCTGTGCCGGACAGCTCAACGAGGGTGTGGTCTAGCGTGGATGCATCGACGATGACGGTGCCCGAGCGGGGAAGTTGGGCAGCGACAGCCGTGATGTGCGGGTCTGTGCTGTTTCCGATGATCAGTCTCTTGACCGGAGGAAGAACGAAAGAGGTCACGTGCTGAGCCAACTTTCATGTTCCCTCTGCGAGATGGGCGCGAGACGGGACCGCTCTGTCGCACAGCACCCAGAAGGATGCGCGTCATGCGCGGTCGGACACCGCGAGGGCATCAAGAGGATCACCGCCAGTCCGTAGGCCAAGATGGCTCTGTGAGTCGATACGGATCAGACTACCTACGCCGCCTCGTCGCGGCTGTCGAGGACTTCGAGACAGCCTTCGAGGCCTGGATGCAGACGCAGCACGAGAGTTCTCATCTGGAATCCCGTGGCCTGTGGCCAACAGTCGCGACCAAGGAGGGGCAGGATCCACAAGCTGTCAGCGACTTGGAACTCCGAGTCGCGCAAGCGGCTGGCGCAGCGGCGAGGGCTGTCGAAGTTACAGGCGCCTACCTTGGCGTACAAGGCATCGGTGTTCAAGATCCCCTTTCGAACTGGATGACGATGCGGAACCCGAGGGCGTGGTTGTCTCCTCACGAGGTTCGGACTACCGCTGCAACAGTCAAAGGCCGGCTCGCCAGCATGATCAGCGACGCCGAAGCCGCAGCGGACTCTGACGTCCCAGTGTTCTCTCCAGCGAGGCTGCACACACTCATCTGGTCGGCCGCGGCGAATCACTGGACGACGCACCAGTATCGGGTGGCGGTCCGCGAAGCGGCTGAGGCCTTGAACCAGTACTGGAAAGACCGGCTCGACCGGCACGACGTCGATGACACAAAGTTCTGGCAGGAGACCTTGTCAGGCGGAGAGCCTTCCCCGGGAAAGCCGAAGCTTGTCTGGCCTGGTGATCCGGAGTCCAAGACCAACAAGAGCATGGCGGGAGGACTAGAGCCCCTCGCCAAGGCGCTCAACGGGCTGGCTACCGGGCTCAATCTCACGATTCGCAACGTCACGACCCACACTCGGACAGAGCTCACAGAGCAGGAAGCGATGGAGAGGCTCGCTGCCTACAGCTACCTGGCCAGGATCCTCGATCAATGCCAACTCCGCACAGCCTCGACGCCAGGGGCAGGGGAGAGCCGCAGCACATAGGTGGGCACCCTACACGCGGGTCTCTTGTGTCGTGGCCAACGAGTGTGCGGACGCACAGCGTTCAGGGTCGACAGACAGACTCTGGGAGATGTCAGTCCGCTGTGGTGGTGTTGGGTGCGGGTTCTTCTATTCGATGGGGCTTGGAAGCAGACCCCCGCGACGAGGGAGGCGATGAGTGATGGCACAGAATCCACGTCTGGAGGCGCGCCGGCTGGTGCAGGAGCAGCTGGTGAGGCGCCGTGAGGAGGCTGCAGCGCGTGAGGCCAGGATCCGGGAGCATGCGTTGGTGGCGACGGCGGCCGCGGTGGAGCGGCAGCAGGTCGTGGAGGACACGGAGCGCCGGATCGGCCAGGCCCTGCACGCCCTGACCCAGGATCTGTCGGTGCCGGAGGCCGCGGCGCTGTGTGGGCTGGAGCTCCGTGAGGCCAACCGGCTCCGCCGCCTGCAGCAACACCACCATCACGATCCCGCGGCCTCCCCCGATCCGGCGTCCTTGGCGCCGGGCATCTGAGCGAGGGGGGATCGTGTCGTTGACGACGGAGGATCTGGCTTCGGAGGTGCTGGTTGGCCGTTTCCGGGCGAAGCTGCGGGTGCTGCCGGGAAGTGACTGTGTGTGGTGGGCGGGGGCGATCAGCCGCAACGCCGGCCATGGCCGGTTCTGGCTGGGTCCTCGCCGCGCGGTGGTGGCACACAGGTTCGCGTTCGCACTGGCGGAGGGCTTCGACGCCCTGAGGGATGTGGAGGTGCTGGCGCATGAGTGCGACAACCCGCTGTGTCAGCGGGTCGGGCCAGGTCATGTGGTCGCGTCGACGAGGACGCGGAACCAGATCGACTGGATCGCGCGGGGTGCGGTGTCGGCGGGCAACTACATCGGCCCGGACTCCTCGTTCGACCGGAGCCTGGTGATGCGCGACCTGCTGCTGCTCGATACAGGAGCCGCTGCGCGGCATCTGGCCTCACTCCCCCACCGCCACGGCGTCCAACTCCCGCTGTGGTAGACGAAAGTTCGTGCCGCGACACGCGCGAAACAGCCGTTAACCTTAAGCGAATCACACTAGTGTGATTCGCATGAGTGCTCCTCGTCGCCCCCGGAAGTCCATGGTGAACCCGATCCAGTTTGGTGTGACCATCGAGACCGTCGTGAACGAGCGCCTGTCGGCGCTGGCGGCGGCTTCAGGCGCATCTCGATCGCTGTTCGTGCAGCGACTCATTGAGAACGTGCCCCTCGACGCCAACGGCGTGCCCGTGTGGTGGCCGGCCGAGGAGTACCCCCACCGCATGGAGGAGACCCTGCCCATGACCGGGTAAACCCCCTGAAATGACAACGAGCCCCGCGCCAACGGGGCTCGTACAAGTCATCAAGTTGTGAGGCTCGAGCGCCAACTCTTGCCGGAGGACTTCCCTCGAAACCGTTTCCTGACTGGAACTGCGATCAAACCCAAAGGAGGTCTTGACGTTGAGTATAGATACCAGAATCGTTTCTGCCTACCCCCGTGGGGTCGGCGTGTCGCGTGTCGCGGCGTGGGACCTCGCGGTGGCGATCTCTCCCCGCGACTATCTACGGGTCCAGCTACCCGACGCGAGTGGCGGGTTCTCCTCGCAGTACATCGGCCGCGCGTCGATCGACGGGCCGGCGCCGGAGGCCCCGTGGGCGGTGCACCTGACCGACACGGCCGGCCGGTTTCATCTGGTCGCGTTCGACCTGGACGGCAAGACCGAGGCCGCGGCCCGGCAGGCGGCCGCGGACCGGGACAGGATCACCGGCTGGCTGGATCAGGTGGGCATCGAGTACCTGGTATGTGCCTCGGGCGGTATCGGGCAGGGCTGGCACATCTGGGTGGCCCTGTACGACGGGGTGCCGGCTTCGGTGGTGCATGCGGTCACCGATCGGGTGAAGGTGGCCTGCCCGTCCCTGGACCGTGCCCCGCTGGGGAACCTGGTCACCGGCTGCGTCCGCCCCCCAGGCGCCCCCCACGCCTCCGGCGGTACCTCCAGGATCGTGGCCGGCGACCCGCAGGCCCTGACCCGCGCCTCCACCACCGCCGAGGACCTCCACCGGCTCGCGGACCTGGTCGCCGAAGACGTCGCCGCACTCCCCGCGTTGACTCGCCTCGACGACGACGTGGTGGCCGGGCTCCCCCGCGACGCCCACGGCCACCCCTACCTCACCGGCGCCCTCCGGCCCCTCCCGGCCGCGGTGTCGGCCGCGATCGGGCAGTACCCCGTCGACGCCTCCTCCCACCTGTTCACGATCCTGCTGTCCATGGCCCGCTCCCGCCGACGCTTCGACGACGTCATCGGTCTGCTGCACTCCCCCGGCCTCGAGCACGTCCGCACCCTGCGCGACTCACACACCGGCCACCGCACCCCCCGCCCCACTGCCGGCCCCCACTCCCCGATCGCCACGCTGACCCGGCAGTGGCGCCGCGCTGTGGCGGTCGTGGCCACCACCGGCGACCGTCACGGCTCCGACCACACGTTCCTGGCCCGCGCCGAACACCTCGCCCTCGACGTGGAGCGCCGGCAGCAGCGCGCCGACGCCTCCCCCACCCGCTGGAGCGGCCCCCACGGCGCCACAGACCGCCGCATCCTCGACGCCCTCCACCTGATCGCCCTCGACGCCGTCACCCCCGACGTCGACGCCTCCATCCGCCACCTGGCCCTCCGCACCGGGATCTCCCGAGAAAACACCCGCCTGGCGCTCCACCGCCTCCAGGCAGACGGATGGACCCAACTCGTCACCCCCGCCGCCGGCACCCAAGCCGCCACCTGGACCATCGACCCCAAACGAGATATCCACAACACCCTGGAGTCTCTCCGGTCACAAGCGGTCCCACCGCGCACCCCACCCCCGGCCACAGGCACCACCCGCGACCGCCTCCGCACCACCCTCACCGCCCGCCAGGAGGCGGCCCGACACGACCTGTTCACCCGACGGGGACTCGGCGTCGAAGTAGGAAACACCTACGCTCGCCGGCACGACACTCCCCCACCCCAAGCCGACGCGCTCCAGGACCTCGCAAACGCCGGCCTCCTCCACCCTCACACCCCCGACCACCTCGAGGCCCTCGCCCAGGCCCGAGGCGTCCACGGAACCCTCGCCAGACGCGAAACCACGTACAGCATCGAACAAGCGATGTGGCGCTGGTGGATCGTCGAACTCCAACGCACCAGAGAACGACACCGCCACCAACCCGCCCTCGGCGACAAAGGCCCCTGGAGCCAATGGGGCAAATACCCCAGACGACCCGACGGCCGCGCCACCTTCAGACAAGCACGCCTCCAGCTGCTCCTCGCAGCCTGACCACCAACCACACCCCTGCACCCCCACTCCCCCACCCACCCCTCCGCCGACGAGCCGAACTCGGCCACAGCCCTCGAAGGCAAGCGGTGCGAAGCACCGCGCGGCAGCACAAAGTGGCAGGGACTGTCGTGGTCGCGCGAGCCCCAGTCGCGGCTGAATACCGCTATCAGAGTTACTGCCGGTGATAGCGGCGTACCTAGCAGGCGCTTACCGTCACCGCCACTAGTACTGACGACGGCAATAGCACTACTGCTGTCATGAGTACTAGTAGTGGTAGCGGTAGTGTGTGCTTGACCCAGCGACGGGTGGTGAGGCTGTAGTGGGAGCGGCCTACTAGTACTGATAACGGCTAGGACGCCTGTGCCCGCATTGGTACTAGTACTGATGCGGTGGGATTCCCCGGCGTGTCGCGGGTCTCCAGCTGGGGATTGCCAGCAATACTGGCAGTAACCCTATGGGCGGTAGTAACGGCGATGGAAAGGTGGCTTGCATGTCACATGCTCGAGTCGTGGCGGTGGTGAATCAGAAGGGTGGGGTCGGCAAGACGACGACCGTGTTCCACCTTGCGCGTTCGGCGGCTCGCCGGGGCCGCCGGATCTTGGTGATCGATCTGGACCCGCAGGCGAACTCGACGGCTGCGCTGGCGGAGGTAGAGCCGGACCAAGTAGGCATCGCAGATGTTCTGAAGCGGCCGCCGGAGGCCCTGGCGGATGTTCTTGTCGAGGGGCCGTGGGGGATCGACGTTGCGCCATCATCGGGTGAGCCGCTGGCGTGGGTCCGTGATCAGCTTGTGGGGGAGACGATCGGGCGGGAACGGCGACTAGCGACTGCCCTGGCGTCTCTTTCGGAGTACGACCTAATCCTTATCGACTGTGCGCCGGCTGTCGACCAATTGACCATCAACGCGTTGGTCGCGGCCCAGCTGGCCCTGATCGTGACTGAGGCGAAGCTGTTCTCGGCGAACGGATTGGGCTCGTTGCTCAACACGATCCATGGGGTGAGGACGAACTACCACGCCGGTCTGCGGATCGCAGGAATCGTGGTCAACCGTTTAGAGCAGCAGACTGTCAGCAGCGCGCATTGGCTCAAGGAGATCGACGCGCTTGCCGCTGAGCTCGGCGTCGAGGTGTACAGCCCCAAGGTGCCGAAGCGTGTGGCTATCGCGGACAGCGTTGAGGCTGGAATCGGCCTCGACGAGTGGGGGGGTGTGGACGATTTGGCTGCGATCTACGACGGATACCTGGACAACCTGGAGAGGGCATTGGCATGAGAGACCGACCACAACCCAAGAAGTCGACAATCGCGGGTCGATCGCCCATCCCTGTGGAGGAGCCGGTCCTTGAGAAGGTCACCGCCGAGGCTGCGCCGGAGAGAAGTGTGGCCCAGCCGCCCGAGTTGGTCCCCGCGGTCGTCGTTCAACCTCTGCCGGCGACGCCAGCGAAGCCAGGGGAGCCGCGTTACCCGAAAGTGTCGATATACATGGACCCCGAGCGGGCGGATCGAGTTCGTGCGGCCTACATGCACACCATGTCGCACCTCGGCACGCAGAGTTTCTCGAGCTTCATGGGCCGTGCCGTGATGGCTTACGTCGAGCAGCTGGAGAAGCAGTTCAACGATGGGGTGCCGTTCCCCCAGGTCCAGGGTCGGATGCCTCTCATCCGAGACTGACCGTTCACCGAAGCAAACTGCCGCTATCACCGCTAATGACGGTGATAGCGGCAGTTTTGCCTTCCCAGGGGTTGGTTCCGCTGTAGAGGGACTTCGTCGGGGTTCTACGAATCGAGGACAGGCGGGGCAATGGGATCGGCCCTCGTGCCTGTGGATAGTGGGAAGTGAGGCGCGACCTTGACGAACAAGAAGGCAAACACACCGAAGGAGGACGTAGTGATCGAAGGTTCGTATGAGGTGTTTGCGCTGGTTGATGAGGCCAGTCACCTGATGATGTACGACGACACGGTTCCTGGTTTCACAGCCTTGGACATCGTCGCCTGCCAGGTGATGGCGTCTGATCTGGCGCATGGCGCTGACGAGGTGACGCTCGAGCTGCCGGCATCGGTGGGAGAGTGCATTGACCAGGCAGCTCGTAGGGCTGCGGACTGGGATCCGGCCCAGCTGACCACCGAGGCGCTTCGGCTAGTGCTGCTCCTTTCCGATGTTCGTCACACCCTGGTCAAGGGCTGAAGTGGCCAGGTTTGAGCGAGCAGTTCGGGCCGCCGCTGCGGTCCTGAATGGGGGCAGTGTGTCGCTGAACACTTGGGCGCACACCGTCAGCCAGTGCGATGAGTTCCTCGGTGGGGCTGATCCGGCGATCCGACGCGCCGCTGGGGTCCGCTCGCTGGTGGTTGTAGAACCCTTGCAGCTTCGACGCACCGCTTTGCGGGAGGTCGGTCTAGATGTACTACCGGGCACGCCGCCTAATCAGCGTGAACGCCAGGAGTTGCGCGCGGTTGCGCTGTATGTCACTCGTGCTGCCTCCCGCCGGGCGGAGGGTGCGTCCAAGCTCGTGCTGGCAGGGGTGGAGCGCAGTCTGCTTGAGGCGACTCCTCCGATCAGGACCTTCGAGGCCGGGCTGAATGAATGGCGACTGACTCTCGCGTCGACAATCGACACGATTGACCCGAGTGCGGCTTTGGTCGTGAGTCGTACCCAGTACTCGCTGCTCAGCGCCGGGGCGACTGCGATGAAGGGCTTGGAGGTCGCCGACGGTGTTGGCCACGAACGCCTCCTGGTGGCGCTGGAAGCAAGTCGCATGCAGTGGCTCCGGGCGTACGAGGTGTGGAAAGAGATGCTCCCGCGTCAGACAGCCCCGACGGACGACCTCCGTAAGGCCATGCTGGCGCTCCAGCTGACAGCCACTCAGTCCAGCGAGGCCGACAAGCTTCGCGGCCTTCTGGCTACTGGGTTTGGTGGGAATCTGGCGGCCGCGTTGGCGGTGACGCCTGCTGATATGCGGGTGGAGTCTGGTCTGGTGGCTGCTGCGGTGACGTTGGAGCAGCGCAGTGATCTGGCCGCCGTAGTCCAGCCTCGTCGGGTCAGTGACCCAGAACCGCCTGTGAGGCCGCCGATGGGGCCGAGCGTGGGCCCGGCGGTGCAGTTCACCGCGGACACGAGTCCGACGCAGCGGGTGGCAGAGCCGAGGAGTGCGCTGCTGGACCCGGAGAGGCCGAGGATCGAGGATCACGCAGCTCTGGTTGAACTCGCGGGGCAACGTGACGCTGGGGTGATCGCGGCGGCGGCCAGGTCAGGTGTCGCGGAGGCCCAGGCCCTGGTAGCAGGCGCGTCGCCGAGCGAGCTGGATGCGCTGGTGGAACGGGGCCGGTCGGCGCGGGCAGCGATCGCGGCCTCAGGTGTGGCGGCTGCCAAGCATTGGAGCAGGAAGATCCCACCTGCTCTGGCCCATGCGCGTGATGAATATGTCGCGGAGGCGTCGCTGCGGATGGCGGTGATCGTGGACCGGTGGGACCCTCGTCGCGCGTCGTGGGGGTCGTTCGCGTACCGGGAGGCCGGCTACGAGTTCTGGGACCACAACCGCCGACGGTTACAGAGCCGAGAGGTGGTCAGTGAACGGATCGGGGACTTCGCCAGCGGGCAGGACCGCACGGTGGGCCCGGTCAGTGAGTCACCCGAGGAGCTGGTGCTGCTCAGGGAGGAGCGCGAGCGCGTGGCGCAGTTGGTGGAGGGGCTGCCGGGTCGGCTGAGTGAGGTGATGGCGGGTCGTCTGGGGCTGGCTGGACAGCGTAAGACGTTGGCTGCAGTGGGGGAGGAGACAGGATCGTCGGTGTCGACTACCCACCGGGATGAACGCGAGGGGACCCGGCTTCTTGCCGCCCGCTACCTCGCCGGGCAGGAGGATCAATCTTCGCCGACGCCGGCGGCGCAGGGTCCGGTGACGTTGCGGCTCCTGGCGCAGGTGCTGCAGTCGGGGCAGAGCGCAGGGTCGGTGGCGGTGAGGCCGGAGCATCGGGATGGTCGGCCCGCCCCTGGTGTGCGGGGGGTGTCGCGGTGAGGCGGGCCCCTATCCTGTGGGCATGTCAGTGGCAGAGCGGCTCCGTGAGGCACGGCTGGCCGCGGGTCTCACGCAGGCGCAGCTGGCTCAGCGGGTTGGTGTCGCGGACGGCACCCGGGTCGCGGCGTGGGAGCACGGCCGCTCGACGCCGCATCCGGCGACCTGGGCCACGATCTGTTCACTGCTTGGGATCGAGCTGGAGGAGGCGGGGGTGGTGACCCTGCGGTCTCTTAGACTGCGCCGTGGCTTGACTCCTGACGACGTGGCTGCAGAGCTGGGGGTGGCTGCTGGCACGGTGCGGCGGTGGGAGTCGGGGGCTCACCAGCCGCGGGCCAAGCACGCGCAGCGGCTGGCCGAACTCTACGGAGTCCACACCCTCCCCTGAAGTGACCAAAAGTCACTAGTTATACATGTACGTTGCGGGTAGGTTCACGCTATGGGACCAGTGTGCCCGGGTTGATAGAGAGTGTGACCATGACTATGGCTCCAACAGGAGACGAACCAACTGCGAGGCCGCCGATCGTGACGGCGCCGGCCGCCCGGACTCAGCGGCGGCCGCTGTTCGCGGTGTTAGCGGGGTTGCTGATCCTGCTCGGCGCCGCCGGGGGAGCGTTGGTGTTCTGGTCGACAGGCTCCACCGTCGAGGCGGTCGCCGCCCGTGTCCCCGTGGCCCGCGGGCAGGTGATGACCGCGGAGATGTTCACCACCGTTCAGATCGCCCCCAACCAGCAGCTGAGTTACCTGGACGCCGACGAGTTGCCTGCCCTGTTGGGGAAACGCGCCGCGCATGATGTGGCGGCCGGTTCCCTGGTGGGCCCGACCGCCGGGGTCGAGGTCATGGTGCCGTCGTCGGGTCGCACGGTGGTGGGGTTGTCGTTGCCGCCTGGTGCGGAGCCGGCGGTGCCGTTGCAGGTCGGGGACCGGGTGCGGGTGATCCTGACCGAGCCGGCCTACGCCTGCGCGGCGGGGGAGTCCGGCACCATCGACACCCCTGAAGGCACCTCGACGGCGCAGTGCACCGTCAACGTGGTGATCCCGGCCGTGGTGGTGGCCACCGCCCGCGATGAGGCTTCCGGTCAGGTCTCGGTCTCGGTGGACGTCGCCGAGGATGATGCACCGCGGACGGCGGCGGCGGCGGCGTTGGGTCGTGCGGCGCTGGTCCTCGACAGCCGGGACACCTGATGGCTGTCTACGCGCTGACCTCCGCTGCGGGTTCGCCTGGGGTGACCACGACCGCGCTGGGTCTGGCGTTGGAGTGGCCGAACCAGGTGCTGTTGGTCGACGCCGACCCCGTGGGCGGGTCGGCGATCCTGGCTGGCTACTACCGCGGCACCGTGGGTCATCCCGGCACGCTGGTCGAACTCTGGTCCGCCCACCGGCAGGGCGCCCTCGAGGCCGCAGTCCGCGAGTTGCCGCTGCGGCTGTCGGAGACCGCCTCCCTGATCCCCGGGCCCGCCGGCGCCGCCCAGGCCGGCGGACTCAGCGATCTGTGGCCGGCGCTGGCCGCGCAGCTGCGGGTGCTGTCCCAGCTCGGCGTCGACGTCCTGATCGATCTGGGCCGCCTCGGCCACACGCACTTCGCCACCCCCCTGGCCCGGGCCGCCGACGAGCTGCTGCTGGCCATGCGTAGCGATCTACCGGCGGTTGCAGCCGTGGCGGCCGCGGAGGTGCCCTCGGATGCCCCGGTGCGTGGGCTGCTGATCGGCCCGAACCGGCCGTATACCGCCCACGCCGTCGCATCGGTGATCAAACGCGAGGTGTCGACCTCGTTGCCGTGGGCGCCGGAGGAGGCCGCCGTCCTCAGCCACGGCCAGCCGGAGCCGAAGCGTGGCCTCAAGCTCCGCAAGGCGCTGCGGCAGGCCGCCGAGGAGCTCCACACCACATCCATCACCGCCCTGGGGGTTTCCGCATGAGCGACGCACTCGAAGCCGCTGCCGAGATCGACCCCGGCACCCTGGCCCTGTTCACCCAACCCACTCCACCGGCGGGCCGGACCCGCGGCAGCTTCCGCATGCTCACCACCGACGAGCCACGCCGCCAAGCCCAGCAGGCGCCCGACGCGCAGCCCGAGTTGGTGCGGCCGGTGCTCGCCCCCCGCGTCCAGCGTCGCCTGGCGGGGGAGATCGACTGGGATCTGGTCGACACCCTCCGCGAACGCGTCTCAGCGGAACTCTCGGAACGCGACCCCGACCCCGCGGAGCGCGAGGACGTCGGGCGGGAGATCATCGCCGCGGTCCTGGAGGAGGAATCCCGCGCCTCCACCGTCCGCGGCCAACTCACCTGGACCCTCGACCACCAGCACCAACTCGCCCAAGCCCTGTTCGATGCCGTCTTCCGCCTCGGCCGGCTCCAGCCCTACCTCGACGATGAGGCGGTGGAGAACGTCATCATCTCCGGCTACGACAACGTCCTGGTCGAGAACAGCGACGGCGAACTCGTCCCGGCCGCGCCGGTGGCCTCCAGCGACGAGCAGCTCATCGAGTACCTGACCTTCATGGCCGCCCACCAACCCAAGCCGCGCGAGTTCTCCGAGGCCGCGACCAAACTCCACCTGGCGCTACCGAACCGCGCCCGCCTGTTCGCCTCAGCGTGGGTGACGTCCCGGCCGACGGTGATCATCCGCCGCAACCGCCTCATCGACGCAGGCCTCCACGAACTCGTTGCACTCGGATCCCTCTCATCCGTTGCCGCGTCGTTCTTGTCGGCGGTGGTGCAGGCCCGCATGTCGCTGGTGGTCTCCGGCGACCAGGGAACCGGGAAGACCACGATGCTGCGCGCGTTGGCCCACGAGCTGCCCGCACACGTGCAGATCGGCACCATCGAAACCGAATACGAGCTGTACCTCAAAGACACCGGCGACCACCAGGTTGTCCACGAGTGGCAGGCCAACCCCGGCTCCGGAGAGATCGGACTCAACGGCCGCCGCGCCGGCGAATACACCGTCCGCGAAGCCCTCGAAGACTCCCTCAGAGCCAACTTGAGTTACACGATCGTCGGTGAGGTCCGCGGCTCAGAGATCGTGACCATGTTCAAATGCATGCAGTCCGGGTCCGGCTCCATGTCCACCACCCACGCCCGCACAGCCGAGGGCGCGATCCGCAAGCTCGTGACCTGCGCGACGCAGGAAGGTGCCAACATCACCCGCGAGTACGCGCTCAACGTGATCGCCGAGGACATCGACGTGATCGTCCAACTCCAGGTCGAATCCGTCCAACAGCCCGACGGGACGTGGCGGAAACGCCGCTGGGTGAGCGAGATCATCGCCGTCGAACCCGGCGAGGACGCCAAGGGCTACGCCACCACCACCATCTTCGCCGCCGAGCCGGGCAGCCACCGCGCCACCGCCCAGATCCTGCCCCCCAGGTTCCGGATGCTCGAGCGGTTCGGGTTCGACCTGGCCGGCTTCAACGCCGAACGGGGAACCCGCCCATGACCGTCCTGGCTGCCCTGTCGGGTGCGCTGATCGTCGCCGGCATCCTCGGCCTCATCTACGCGCTGACCCCCCACCCCGTCACCCCCGCGAAGACCCCCCGCATCCGCCGGCGCCGCCGGCTGTCGAAGGTCCGTGTCGTCGCCCTCGCCGGGCTGGCCGCCGGCGCCCTGACCGCGGTCGTCACCGGGTGGCTCGTCGCCCTGGTCATCGCACCAGCCGCCTCGGTGATGATCTACAAGATGATCACCGGTCGGGCGACGAACCGCATCGAGCGGCTCAACGCCCTGGCGGACTTCGCCCGCGCCCTCGGCGGCGTGCTCACCGTGGGCCGCGGCCTGGAGCAGGCGATCCTGCACGCCGCCCGCTCCGCCCCCGCCGCGCTGGCCCCCGAAATCGGCCGCCTCGCGGCACGGGTCCGCGCCAACGTCGCCACCGCCACCGCGCTCCGCCTGTTTGCCGATGAGTTGGATGATGCGACCGGGGACCTGTTCGCCGCCACCCTGATCCTCGCCGCGGAACGCCGCGGCCCCGGTGTCGCGTCCGCGATGCAGGGCCTGGCCGAATCGATCGACGAGGACGTGAAGGCACGCCGCCAGGTCGAAACCGAGCAGCAGAAGGCCCGCACCGCCGCCCGCATGATCACCATCATCTCCGCGCTCCTCCTGACCGGCCTGTTCCTGGCCGGCAGCTACGTCGAGCCCTACCGCACCCCCCTGGGCCAGGTCCTGCTGACCGTCTTCATGTCCCTGTACCTGGCCGCCTTGGTGTGGATGGGGCGCATCTCCGCCACCAAACCTCTGCCACGCTTCATCGGCACCGGCATCACCGCACAGCCCGCCACCGATATCGTCGCCGCGAGGCAGGGTGGTGTGCGATGACCGCGCTGCAGCTGGCCATGCTCGCGGGTGCCACGATCACCGCCGGCCTCATCCTGCTCGTCGCCGGGTTCGTTCCGGCGCCGACTCATCTGAAGGACGCGATCGGTCGCCTCCAACCTCGCATCAGCCTCGACACACCTACCGGGCCGGCTGTGGATGCGGAGGTGCGGCTTGGTCGCTGGGCCGAACGCCACCTTCCCGCGGTCATCTGGGGCGTGGCACCGGAGAAGGACCTGGCACTGTTGGGGCGCACGAAGGCGGCGTTCTACGGCTCCAAACTGATCTCCGGCATCCTCGGCCTCCTTGTCGTCCCGGTGATCAGTGCGGCGACGATGATGTTCGGGCTCCCGGTCCCTGTCGCGGTGCCCGTGCTCGGCTCGATCGGGTTCGCGGCGATCATGTGGTTCCTGCCCAACAGCGAGCTCCGCGACCAGGCCCGGAAGGCCCGCGATGAGTTCAGCTACGCGTTGGTGGCGTTCGTGGAAATGGTGGCCCTGGAGCGGCTCTCCGGCGCCACCGTCCCCGAAGCCTTGCTGCGTGCCGCAGACACCGGCGATTCGTGGGTGTTCCAACGGCTGGCTACCGTGTTGCGCCGCACCCAGTACACCGGGCAGAACCCGTGGGACGCGCTGGCGGACATGGGCCACCACTACGACCTCACGGATCTGGTCGACCTGGCCGACATCATGCGCCTGGCCGGCGCCGACGGCACCCGCATCTACACCTCACTGCGCGCCCGCGGCGCCGCCATGCGCAACGCCACCCTCAACCAACAAATTTCCCGTGCGAACGCCGACGGGGAACGCATCGCCGTCCCCGTCGCCCTGCTCGTCCTCGTCCTGGCGATCACCCTGGTCGTCCCCGCAGTCCTCCGCATGATCTAACAACCGAAAGGAAACCCACCATGCTTGCTCTCTACTGCTACCTCACCGCCGCCCTCCACACCCACACCACGCGTGTCCGGGTCCGGGATCAGCGCGGCCTGTCCCAGGCCACCGAGAACGCGATCCTGCTGGCCGGGGCGGTCGGGATCGCCGTCATGCTCATCTCCGCGCTCACCGCATATGTGCAGGCCAACCTCCCCTCCTGACCAGGACCAGCGGGGCCTCAGCTCCTCCGTCCTGGCCAGCATCCTGTTCCCGCTGGTCCTCAGCGCCCTGTGGCTGACCATGCAGTGGGCCATGCTCACCTGGGCACACGCCACCGCCCAAGCAGCAGCACAAGACGGAGCCAGAGCCGCAGCAGCCCTCAACGCCACCGCAGGACACGGACAATCGAAAGCCCTCACGGCCGCCGACAACGGATCCATCAACAACCTCCACGTGTCGGCCCAGCGCGCCGCCCGCCTCACCACGGTCACCATCACCGGCACCGCCCTGCGCGTCATCCCGGGGTTCCCGGTCAGCATCGACGTGACCGCCACTTCACCCACCCAACGACTCACCCCATCCTGACGGAGACGAAGAGATGATGATCAAGCGACTCGCACCCACTGCACTCGCCGCGCTACTCCTGCTCGGTGCATGCACCCCAGAACCTGTCGAGACGCCCACACCCGTGGTCAGCACCCCGGCCGCGTCCCCGTCATCCACTCCGACCTCGAGCCCTTCGCCTAGCGCGTCGCCGTCACCGACCAGCACCTTGTCACCGGAGCAGGAGGCCGCTCAGGCCGTCGTCGTGGAGTACTTCCGCGCGATGAACGCCGTCCGCAGTGACCCCGACGCCGACTTCCAGCAGGTAGCTGACACCACGACCGGCACCTTCACCAGTGACCTGTCGCAGGTGGTCATTGACTACCGAACCAAGGGCGCCGTGCAGGTGGGCGAGAACGTCTACACCTACAAGGGTGTTGGGCCGGTCGTGGAGGCAGGGGGAATGCGATCCGTCGAGGTTCGCGTCTGCAGCGACAGCACCAACAGCGACATGGTCGACGCTGCAGGCAACTCCGTCCTCGACCCCGACCGCAGCCGCTTCGTTGACACGAGGCTGGACGTCGTCGAGGTGGGCAACAGCTGGCGGGTCCAGGGCGGCCAGAGTGAAACGGTCACATCATGCTGATGACCCGATTGGCGCAGAGTCTGAGCTTCGCACTCCTAGCGATCCTCTGCGGTGCCGCCCCTCAGGCCATGGCCGAGGGCACCGGCGGTGCGGTGCTCGACGAGTACACAGTCGTGGTGAGCGTCCAAGTTCCTGGCTCGTCGTCCGGGGGCGGCGGCGGGGGGCAGGGGAGTGCTGGCGCCGGAGGCGGATCCGCCCCGTCGGGGTGCTTTACCGGCACCGGGGCGGAGTTGCCCTGCTACCAGTGGGGCCTGGCCTGGCGGCCCGACCTGCAGTGCTACGCCCGCGTCAAGCCCGTCCAGCCCCCGCTCACCGATGTCATCTGGAAGGGCAACACCACGGGGACCATCATCGAGTGCCGGACCGGCACAGAAGGTGGCTGGAGCAACACCTGGGACCTGTGGTCCGCAGCCGCGCAATTGCAGGCCCCGCCTGACCCCGCCGTGTTGGCGCGGCGGGCAGTGGAGCGGATGCAGCTCGAAGCGATCCGGATGGGCACCTTCCCCGAACAAGCCGAACGAGCACCGAGAGATCTCGGCTACGTCGGCTGGAATGCGTGGATGTGGGTGTCGAACCCGACCCCGTCGACGTGGGGGCCGATCACCCGATCGGTGTCGGAGGCCGGCTACACCGTCTCCGCCACCGGCCAAGTTGAGAAGGTCGTGTGGGACATGGGCGACGGCACCACCATCACCTGCGGCCAAGGCAAGCCCTGGCGCTCCATCTGGGTCCACAACGAACCATCGCCAGATTGTGGCCACATGTACGCCAAGGATGGCGAGTACACGATCACCGCCACCTCCTACTGGGTGGTCAACTGGTCCGGCATCGGGCAGAGCGGCACCATCACCACGCAGCTGTCCGACACGGCCACCCTGCGGATCGCCGAAGTCCAGGTCGTCAACGTCGTCACCCCCGAAAGCTGACGACGATGAGGCGTGATGGTGAGCGGGGGATGATGGTGGCCGTCGAGACCGCCATCATCCTGCCCGTCCTGCTGGCCATGGTCGGTCTGCTGGTCGTGCTGGCCACCGGAGCATTGGCGCAGATGACGGTGAACTCCGCCGCCTCCCAGGCCGCCCGCGCCGCCTCCCTCGAACGCGACACCGCAACCGCCACCGCCACCGCACGCCAGGTGGCCGCCTCCACCTTGACCGAGTCCGGCACCACCTGCCGCACCTCCAACGTCGCCGTGAACGCCTCCGGCCTCCGCGCACCCCTCGGCACGCCGGCCGTCGTGTCGGTGACCGTGACCTGCACCGTCGACCTCCAGGTCGGCCTCCCCGGCTTCCCCTCCACCCGCACCCTCACCGCCACGAAGACCTCACCGGTCGACACCTACCGGAGCCGACGATGAACCCCCGTCACGCGCTGACCCGCCCCGGTCGGGGTTCTACTGGGCATGGGAAGAAGCGTGGGGAGCGGGGAATGGTGTCGGTGTGGGTGTCGGTCGCGATGGTGGCGTTCATCGTGACCATCGGCATCGGGATCGACTTCGCCGGCCACGCCGGCGCCGCCCAGCACGCGCGCGCCGTCGCCGACGAAGCAGCACGCGCCGGCGGACAACACCTGACCCTCGACTCCGGCCGGGCCCGCCCCGATGTGCACACCGCCATCGCGGCCGCCAACACCTACGTCGCCGCCTCCCCCTACACCGGCTCCACGGCGATCCGCGGCGGCGACACGATCACCGTCACCGTGCGAGGGTCCTACGACTGCCAGTTCCTCTCCATCATCGGCATCACCACCCTGCGCGTCGAAGAAACCGGAACCGCGACCGTGAAATCCGTCCTCGGAGGAACCGAACAATGACCCGCACCCTCCGCACCCTCCGCACCCTCCGCAGCCTCGCCGCCATCCTCGCCATCGCCGGCATCGTCGCCGGCGCCCCCTGGCTGCTGATCCAACTCGGCCAACTCCCCGGCTTCCTCCCGAGCTGGGATCGCCTCGCGGGGATGCTGCTTGCCCCCGACTCCGGCCGCTTCCTGCTGGTCCTGGTCTGGGCCGCCGCCTGCGTCCTGTGGGCCTGGCTCACCATCCTCATCCTCATTGAGGCTGTGGCGTTGCTGCGCGGGGTGAAAGCGCCGCGTCTGCCGGCCGCGTCGATGCCGCAAGGCCTGGCCCGGGCCCTGGTCGTCGCGGCCGCCGCCGCGTTCATCGCCACCCCCCTAAACGCCGGCGCAGCCCAACCAGACACCCCCACAGTCGCCGTCCCGGCGCCGGCTGCGGTGCCGGCGGCGGTGGCGCTGCCCAGCCAGGACCCCCGCCCCACACCCCCACCCGACGTGGCCCCGGCAGAGTCGGTCACGGTCGAGGAGGGCGACACCCTGTGGGATCTCGCCGAGGAGCACCTCGGCGACCCTGGTCGGTGGCCCGAGCTCTACGACGCCAACAAAGGCCACCCGCAGCCCACCGGGCACGTCCTTCAGGACCCCGACCAGATCGACGTCGGCTGGACCCTCACCATCCCCGGCCAACCAGCCCGAGCCACCACCGAACCGGCGCCCCAGACCCAGACGCAGCCGGAGACTCCTCGCCGCGAAGCCGTCACCGCACTGCTCCCCGCCGAAGACACCGCCCCCGTCGAGACGCCGGCCGCCGCCACCCCGTCGACAGCACCTTCAGTCACGCCCTCCGCCACGCCGTCCGCCGCCGCGCCGTCCGCTGCCGCGCCCACGGCGATCTCCTCCGCGGCTCCGGCGACGCTGACCCCGCTCCGCGCGGAAGCCACCGCCGTGGACATCGCCGAGGACTCCGACAGGGTTGATGCGTCGATGTATGCGTGGGAGGTTGCCGGGCTCCTCGGCGCCGGCACGTTCCTCGGTGTCGGGATCTCCACGCTGCTCGGTGCGCGGCGCAGGGAGCAGTTCCGCACCCGCCGCCCGGGCCGGATGATCGCCACCCCCGACCCGGTGGTGACCCCGATCGAGCAGACCGCACAGCTCGCCACGAGCCTCTCCGGCCTCCTGGTGGCCCGCCTCGACCAGGTGCTGCGCCGCCTCGACCCCCACACCACCCTCACCGCAGCCGTCGTCGCCCGCGACGCTTCGATCGTCGTGCACACCCCCGACCAGCTCCCCGCCCCCTGGCAGCAGGACCGGGACGGGTGGCTGCTGCCCAACACCGCCCGCGTGGAGACCGTCGGGGACCTGGTCCCGGACCGGCCGTGCCCCTGGCCGCTGCTAGTTACCATCGGCGCCGACACCGCCGACCGGGTCGTGCTCCTCAACCTCGAACACGCCGGCCTGGTCACGGTGTCCGGGGATCGGGTGATGAGCGCCGACTTCACCCGCTACCTCGCCGCCGAACTCGCCATCAACCCCTGGTCCGACGGGGTTCGGATCGCCTGCGAGGGACCCGCCACCCAGGTCATTGGCATGTCCCCCGAACGCCTCGACGCCCACCTCGACGAGATCCTCACCATCGCCACCACGAACGCCGCACGCGCCGCCCACAACGCGGTGGCAGCGTCTGAGGGCCGCGCCGCACAGGCCGGCGACGAAACCTGGCCCGCGGCCGCCGTCATCACCGGCCAGCCATCAGAGGACCTCGAGCAGCTGGCCGCGCTCATCGCGAACCACCCCCACCAGACCGGCACCGCCCTCCTCACCCTCACACCCAGTGGAGGGGATCTGGCGCTAACACCAGCCGGACGCATCCGCGGCTACGGGTTCGAGCTCACCGCCGTCGGCCTCACCGAAGACGAAGCAGCCGGCTGCGCCGACCTCCTCGCCGCCGCCACCCGCGACGACACCCACCCGGCCCCGGCCGATCAGCTCGTCGACGTCACCGGCAACCTACTCCCCGAGCACCGCGCCGACCGCGACAACGACGACACCGACACGGTCGAGTCGCTGCTCCCCGAACCCGACCACGCCTACATCGACACCGCCGCCGTCACCGCCGACGACCTCACCACCATCGCCCCCCGCGTGCCGGAACCGGTCGCCGAGACGCTGCAAGACCGGGATCCGGACCTCGACGCGCAGGTCCGGGCCTGGTTCTCCCCCCACTGCCCCTACCCCCGCCTGTCCCTCCTCGGCCCCGTCACAGCCCGCTGCCACGGCAAACCGCTGGCCAAGCAGAAGGCCTACTACACCGAAGCCCTGGCCTACCTCGCCCTCCACCCCCACGGGGTGACCGGCGACCAGGTCGCCGCAGCCCTCGGCATCACCATCGAACGGGCCCGCACCGTCATCTCCACCCTCCGCCTATGGCTCGGCACCAACCCCCACACCGGCAGCCCCCACCTCCCCGACGCGAAAAGCTCCCCACAGGCCAAAGCCAGGGGAGTGGGGCTCTACCTCGTCGAGGACCTCCTCGTCGACGCCGACCTGTTCCGCCGCCTCCGAGCCCGCGGCCTCGCCCGCGGACCAGCCGGGATCGAAGACCTCGAAACCGCGCTGCAGCTCGTGACAGGCCGCCCGTTCGACCAGCTGCGCCCCGCCGGCTGGACCTGGCTCATCGACGGAGACCGCGTCGACCACCACATGATCTGCGCCGTCACCGACGTCGCCCACATCCTCGTCACCCGTCATCTCCACACCGGTGACCTCGACGCCGCGAAACGCGCCGCCACCATCGCCCTGACAGCCGACCCCGACTCCGAAACCGCACGCCTCGACCTGGCCGGGATCATGGTCCACGACGGCCACTCGACCTCTGCACGCCAGATCCTCGCCGACGCCCTCGGCGAGGACGCCGACCTCGACCTCACACCCCGAGCCACTGACATTCTCAACGGCAAAGACTGGTTGAAGACTGGATAGTGCGACTGCCTGGGACTACCCAGTTAGAGCCCCACCACTTCAACGAAGGCCAACCACCTCTGCCCGCCCAATCGTCGGCACCCTCGGCGACGACGCCGACCTCGACCTGACACCCGCATAGCCCACCACAGCTACCCCGCGGACGCCGTGGCCGCTGCTCCGAACCACGAGAAAGTTCTAGGCCGTCGGTTACGCGCTGGCTGATGCGGGTCCGGGTTCTAAGAGCAGGACCAGCAAAAGACAAAGGGAGAAGGGGTGAGCGTGCCGTGTCGGATGCGCAGCAGCTGATTGTGACCGCGAAGAGTGGGGCGGAGGTCTGTGCCCAGTTGGTGTTCTGGACGCGCCAGTTGCAACGCGCCTTGGACGCGCGCCGCCGCCTGCTGGGAGTTGCCGCCGCTGGAGTTGAAGGCCGCGCTAGAGGAGCAGTGATGACCGCCACGTCGGAATCTGACGAGGTGACGTCGGTGGATCTCGGCACCTGGACTCCCCAGGCCCCGTCCGATAGTCCGCTGCTGGTGGCGCCGTGTTCGGTGCCGCGGGTCCGCCGCCTGAATGCCTGCCTTCGCGACCCGGCGTTGTTGCGGCGGGTGGCGACCCGGGTTCCGGGCCGGTCCCTGCCGCGCCAGGGTGGCTGGCGCGGCGGCACCCCACGCACCGGCGGTGTGTTGGTCGTCCCGGAGAGTCCGGCGCTTCGCCTCGCCGGGATTACCGCTCAGCCGCTTCCTCGGCTGCTGCACACCGCAGCGGCTCCCGTCACTGATCTTCTGGAGGACCTCTCATGATCCGTATCTCGCTGTGTTTCGAGCCCGCCCGCGGGGGTGATGGTCCGGTCCGCCCGATCGCCCCGCTCTCGGCCACTGCCGTGAGGGAGCTGACGCAGCTCCTGAACCATGAACTGAACCTGACACCGAGGTATCGCAGCTTCGCCCTCCGGGAGGATCCCCGGGTCCGGCTCCTGCTGGAGCCGATCGGACCGTCGGCGGCCGCCGACGCGCCGGTCGTCAGCCATCCACCCGAGTACGTCGACGAACTCGTCGAGACCCTGCTGACGGAGCTCCTGCCCGTCCTCTCCGCCCAGGATCCCGGTCTCCCGCTGCTCGCACCAGATCTGTGGATGCGCCGTTTCGTACCAGTCGACTCAACTCCGGACCTCGAGCCCGACACGCTCAGAAGTGCGCCACGGCCTCGACGGTCACCGCCGGTGTAGCGCGTTGGCCGTGCAGGGCCGAGGGGGGTCGGCTGGTGGGCCCAGACCGGGGCCCGAGCCGGCGTCGATGTCCGAGGGCTTCCGTAGGCTCCATGACATTCATCAGAGGGGAAGACATCACATGCCCACCGAGAAGAAGAGCAAGCCCCGAAAGCGTAAGACGCCGCTGCTGGCCGATGGCCGCGAGGAGATCTTCTTGCCGGAGTGGCTGAAGACAGGCAGCTACAACCTGGTGCGCGTCGCTGACGAGAGGCCTCCGTCGAAGCCGTTGGCGAAATGACTCTCGCCCTCGGGTGGGGCGCTGGGCGGTCGGCGCAGTGCGTCATGGAGGGTTTGCGCTCGGGGGTGGGGTGGATGGTGACCGCCGCGGGCTGCTTGTGTGTGCGAGCCCGGCTAGCCCACGGCTAGCCCGTGCTAGCCCTGGTTCAGGCTTTCAGGTCCTCGAGCCGTGTCTGGCAGACCTGACAGCACGGCAAGGCTTCGTGGTCCTGGGTGGGGACGAAGTATGTGCCGCAGAGTGCTCGAACGGCCTTGCCGTTGACGGTGCTGCCGGCCAGGTGTTGCCGGTGGGTGTAGTGGGCGCTGTGGCCTGGCTCGGATTCTGCGAGCTCGTGGTCGGCGGTGAGGGCCTCCAGCGCCGCGACGCGGGCGGCGAAGTAGCCGGGCTCAGCGATGGTGGAGAAGGTGTCTTTGTAGCGGTCCCATCCTTGTTCGGGCGGACTGAGCGTGATCAGGGCCCGCAGGGTCAACTGCCACACAAGGTTGCTTCCCGCGTGGGCACGGGTTGGGGTGAGCTCGAGCTCGACTTCGTCGGCGGCATAGTCATGTTCCCGCACCAGTGTCACGGTGATTGTGAGCGTCGCGACGGCACCCCTGGTGATGGGGTGGGCGATCTCGATCTGCTGGGTGCCTCCTGCGTGGATGGCGCGCAGTGCTTCCAGTAGTTGCTCTTGGACGCTCAGCTCCCACAGGGTGAGGAGGCGTGCGGCGGTTTCCTGTTTGAGGAGACGACGGTCCTCGTCTGTGGGGAGCCAGCGGAGTGGCTCGTCGGTGTGGTCGTGGCGCCTGATCTGTTCGTAGAAGTCGTCGCGGTCCTCATGTCCGCCCTTGGCCAGTCCCGCCACGACGAGCCAGTGAACGCCGGAGGTGTCATCACGCCAGACCCCGCCGCGCCACTGGCCTGCCTTGATCTCCATCAGCGGCACCGTGGTGCTGCTGGCGATCGATCCGACGAAGGTGTCGGTGTCGGCGTCGTGGCGAAACGAGTCCGCTGCCTTGGCCACGATCGGGTGGGGGAGCTCGCTGAGCGGGTGCAGGTCCTCGAACGTCCCTGAGGTCAGAACACGGCGGGGGTAGGGAGATGCCCAGTCAGCTGTGAGGTCCTCGACGAGCAGGCGAAGGGTCGGACGGGCTCGACGGCTGTGCACCTGCCCATTGTGCCGGAGCGCTCCGACACAATGAGCCGCGCTCTGGCGGGCGTTTAGAGGAGGTCGGCGAGCTCGTTGATCGCGCCGGTGCGTGTCTGACGCTGGTGGGCGAAACGCTCAGCGAGTTCGCGGCGGTCGTGATCGCGCTGTGTCTCGAAGGCAATGAGGTCGGCTAGGCGAATACGGCGATCTCGGCCGACACGATGTGACATCAACTCACCACGATCTAGAAGCTTGTACAGGTGGCTCCGGCTCATCCCCAGACGCTCGGCAACCTGGTTGGGAGTCAGGATGGCCGCGTTGTCGACGACGGCCAGGTCGACGCCGTCGCTGATGCACCGACTCACGCTGAGCAGCACATCGCGGAGCTCGGGGCCCACTTCAGCGCTGTCGGCGAACTGTGCCAGCGCTGCGAGCTGGGCGTCGGGGACAGTGGAAGTCTGAATGGTCTGCATCACTAACTCGTCTCGAAAAGTCACAACTGACATAGATGTCACAGATGACTCTACCTCAACTGCAGCGCTAGCGCTGCACCGCACCAGTGAACAACCAAGGTGCCAACTCCTCGCCGATCGAGATCCGGAGCCAGCGGGCGGCGGCGCCAGGCATGGGTGGGACGGCAGGGTGGGCGGTTAGTCTCATGGGCATGTCGCGGTGTGGGGCGTTCGGGTGCACGACGGAGACGGTGGATCCGCTGTGCATCTTCCACGCGAGGAGGGTCCGGCGGGGTCTCGGGCTGCCCACCGTTGACGATCTGAGGGTCGGGGACCCGAGTGGCCGTGGCGTGTGGGGGAGGGTGGACCGCACCGCCGAGGGGGTCTTGTGTCATGAGTGTGGGCAGCGGTTCGCCAGTCTCGGTATCCATCTGGCCCGTGCCCACGAACTCACCGCCCGGGTGTATCGGGATCGGCACGGGATCGCCGACGAGGAGTCTTTGGCGGTCGTGTCAGCGGGGCCGCGGCGGCGTCCGCATCCGTGTGGCCGTTGCGGCACGATCCTGACGGTGCCGGGGAAGCTGTGTGACGACTGCCGCGTCACGCGCCGGGTCGAGCTAGAGAGCCGCCAGGCGGCTCTGGCGGAGCCGAGACCGGTCAAGGCGCGGTGGCGGCGCCTGACCGGGGAGGAACGTGACGACCTGCTGCGGGCGGCGCCCGAGGAAATGGGGTCGTTGATCGCGTCGCTGCAGCGGAGCCGGGTCACATCGGCGGAGATCGCCGCCGTCCTGGGCCGAAGTCAGAAATGGATGGCGCGCACCCATCCCCGCCCCGACTGGGGAACCCCACGCTGAGGACCGCACCCGTGTTGTGCACAGCGTTGTCCACCGCGGTAGGTGAAACGATCACAACCCCAGGGGCACCCGGGACAGTAGGCGTCGGCGAGGCTGAGAGACCCGCCGAGCGCGCGACCCCACCCCTAGCTCCATGCCTTGGAGCGCGGCTGTCCAGCGGCCTGGGTGAAGTTTCGGGGGTAGGTTCATCGCCCCTAGCCAGACGCCGAATCGGGGTCGCGTACCCCTCGTGGGGCGGGGTTTGGGGGTAGGGAACGGGAGAGGTGCCCGCGGGAGGTTCATCGCGAACCAACCGCGAAAGGACCCCTTGCGATGAGCGTGCGCGCAGCCCTCCATCTCGACCCTCTTCTTCAGGCCGCCGACGACACCTGGCCGCAGTGGACCAGGACCGAGCCCCTGCTTGCCCGGTTCGCCTCGCACCGGGAGATCGGGCAGTGGCGGATGGATGATGTCGACTGGCAGGAGGACCGGGAGATGTTCCTCGCGTTGGGTCGGCTGACGTTGGTGGAGGAGTCACGGACCGCCGCGACAGCGGTCCTGGTGTTCCTGGTGCTGCCCGCATGTGAGGCCACTGTCATGCGGCGGGCCTCCAGGACCCATGACGTGAGGCAGCTGGAGGATGTGGCGGCTGGCTATCTGTGGACCGAGGTGGCGCAGTATCCGTGGGACGATCCGATGAAGGGCTGGATCCCGCAGGGGGTCGCCCGCCGCGTCGGTCGGGCGATCGACCGCGACTTCGGCTGGGGAGAGACGGCGGAGCGGGTCTGGCGGGATCGGGCCACGCTGGACTTCGAAGCGGTGGAGCGCCTCAATCATCGCGGGGCGTATATGAGGCCACTGCACACCACCGACCTGTACTGGTGGGCGGTGACCGAGGCGGGGCTCAGCAGGGAGGACATGGATCTGCTGGTCGCGCTGGCGGTCACCGCCCACGAGGACGGGATCACGTCGCGGTCCAGCGCGGGTATCACCGCCCGCTCCGCGTGTGTGCAGCTGGTCCAGCCCGGACAAACCGTCGACCAGCTGCAGTACCGCGCCAGGAAAGCGTTGACGGTCCTCCGCGAAGCAGCCCGCAGCACCGCCGCCTGACCCAATTCGACGATCTGCCCGCGCACATCGAGGACTGCACACCGACCCTGAGTTCCACCGACACTGGTCGCCGCTCGAATCGGGTGAGGCGAGTCGGTGATCGATCTGTTGGAGATGATCTAGACCATGAACCCACGACGTGCAGCGGTAGTAGCCGTAGCCATGACCGCCACGTGCGCGGTCCTCGCCGGCTGTTCGCCGGGCACTCAATCTGCCGGCAGCCCGTCCACGTCCCCGACGATGGTGACAACCAGCGCTGCGCCGGCCTCACCCTCCACGACGCCGAGCCCATCCCCGAATGCCGAACCCTCCGGGAGCCAAGAGTGGTTCCCCGACCGGCCAGCCGGAGAGTCTGCGGTGCAGGCCGAGATCCGCGCCGCCTGGGAAACCCACGAGATCACCATGGACAAGTTCACCCGGAATCCCGACCTGACCGATCTGACGGAGATCCAGCTCGTCAGCACGGGTCAGGAAGCCACCGATTCGGTCGCTGGAATCGTTCGGCTTCGGAACAACAACCTGATCCGCAAGGGGTATGTGATCTTCCGTGACGCGGTGATCGCTGAGCCGACCACCGACACCGATGGAGTCACCACCTCGGAAATCAACTTCTGTTTCGACCCAACACACTTGCAGACCGTCGACATCGACACCGGCCAGCCCGGCGAGAGCGTCATCCAGCCCGATCAGACGATGAAGGTCATGGTCCTCATGGAGCAGATGCCCGACGGGAGTTGGCGGGCGGCGCTGTCCGAGACCGAATTGGCTCCGTGCTGAGAGGCTTCGATCACGGGCGGCCTCTTCCTCCACTGCTGCCGGCGGCATGACGCCAGGGTCACCAGATTGTTCCTAGGGCGTTCGTGATGGAGTGCCCACTCCGGGTCGGTGCCTGACGCCGGCTCACCGGGCATTGCTGCTGCGCTCTGAACACTCCGGCCCGCACGACGTCGCTGGCTTGCCCCACCCCGCCCGGCCCTTCAGCAGGAACCCTGCCTGCACCTCCCACGGTCAAGCAGCCGCTGGTTAGCCGGCCTCCCCTCCTGCCCGGACGTAGGGGCTCCCTGTCTGCGTGGAGTCGCTGGAACTTCTTTACGCGCTGGCCGGGATTGGACCGGGTTCATAGGGGGCAGGACAGCACGAGGACAGCGAAAGGGGCCACGGAGATGTCGGATGAGGAGACGCAGCAGCTGATCGTTGCTGCGAAGGGCGAGGCGGAGGCCTGCGACCAGTTGGTGTTCTGGACCCAGCGCCTGCAGCACGCGCTGGATGCCCGCCGGCAGCTGCTGGACGTTCCCCCGGAGGAACTGAAGGCCGCCTTGGAGGCGCAGCGATGACCACCGCCACGTTCTCGCTGGCTGAGTTGCGCGCCGCCTACACCGCCCTCCACGCCGGAGCCTTCACCACCGACCCAATCCCCCAACCCGAAACGGCCGCCGCAGAAGTGGCGGAGCGGCCGGCTGTGGCTGCTGCGGTGGTGGGTGTGGTCGGGGTCTCGGGTGGGGTGGGGACCACGACCGTGGCGTTGGCGATCGCCGAGGCCCTCGGCGCCGGCCGCCTGGTCGAGCTCAGCGTGCCGCACACCTCGGGGTTGGCGGCCGCCTCGGGGGCTGAACTCGGCACCCAGGACGGCTGGAGTATCGGGTCGCGCGACGGGCTGCGGCTGGAGCGCCGCGCCGACCCCGACGCTGCGATCCTCACCGACACCGCCGCTGGGGTGATGGTTCTTGACCTCGGCGCTTGGGCAGAGCCTCAGCCGGCGGTGTCTGTGTTGGTGGTGGTGGCGGCGTGTTCGGTGCCGAGCGTGCGGCGTCTCAACGCCCGCCTCGACACCCTCGACGGTCTGCGGGTGGTGCCGGTGATCACCGGGGTCCCGGGTCGGGCACTGCCCAAACCGGTCGGTTCGGTGTGCGGGCCGAGGCTGCGCGCCGCGGCAGCGGCCGGCCGGCTGCTGCTGGTGCCGGAATGCGCGTCTCTGCGGGTCGGTGGGGTTACTGCCGATCCGCTTCCTCGTCGGCTGCAGTCCGCGGTCGACGTCATCAAGTCGTGTGTGGAGGAACTCTCATGATCATTCAGTTCGTAGCCGAGGCCGTGTCTGCGGGTGTGTTGGTGCCGGCGGAGGGGCGGGGGATGGTGTGCCCGGTGGCGCCGGCGGGGGCGCAGGTCCTGGTCGATGAGTTCCTGGGCTGGTTCTCGTGGGCGTTGGTGTGGGTGGCGTTCCCGGCGGGGATCCTGGCCGCGGTGGCGGCGGTGATCCTGGGCAAGGTGTTCTCGATGCCGCACGTGTCGAAGGGTGGCCTGATCGGGGTGTTCGTCGTCCTCGGCGCCGCACTGCTCTACCTCGTGATCCCGGGCATCTTGTCGGGGTTCCTCGGCGACGGCTGCGTCACCCGCTAGCCATGAGGCCCGATCGCGCGCACCTGACCCTGCTGGCCGCCGTCACGGCGGTGGCGTTGCTGCTGCTCTCCGGCCTGGGGTTCGCCGTCTACTTCGCCGTCGTCGACGACCCCACCACCCCCACGACGGCGAGAGTCGTCGACTCGCTACCTATCGGCGGCGCCTCGCTGCGCGATGAGATCGCGGCCGCACCGATGCTGCCGGTGGCGCCGGCGGATGCCACGGGCGGTACCCCTGCCCTCGGCCCGCTGCCGACGATCGACATCCCCCTGGTTGATCAGATCGGGGCGGAGGGGATCCCGACCGGGTACCCGCAGACGCCTGAGGGGGCGGTGGGGCAGTTGGGGGAGATCCTGGTCTCCGTCCTGAGCTCGATGGACCTGACTCATGCGCAGCGAGTGCAGCAGTCCTGGTTCGAGGACCCGACTGGCACGGCGGGCTCGTGGCCGGTGCTGGGGCTGATTCAGTCGTTCCTGACCGCCGGCAAGATGCCGGACGGTTTGCAGCCGGGGGCCTCGCTGACCGTGATCCCCTCGGCGGGCCAGGTGAAAGGCTCTGACGGCGACGGCTGGCATGTGGGGTGTGTGTTGGTGGAGATCACCTACACGTTCCGCGACCAGGCCCGCCTGGCCTATGGGCACTGCGAACGCATGACCTGGGTCGACGGCCGGTGGCTGATCGCGGAGGGGGCGCATCCGGTGCCGGGGCCATCGACGTGGCCGGGCACCGAACTCGCCGTCAAAGTGGGCTGGCTGACCTGGCGGGACGCCTGAGCCATGTGGGAGCAGATCGGGGAGTTGTTCGGTGATCTGGCCGCGGCCGGGGGTCAGATTGTGGTGGACGCGTGGGTGGCGATCTGCATGGCGGTGTGGGGCGCCGGGTTGTGGGTGATGCGCGCGATCCTGCAGCTCGGGGACTGGTTCCTCACCCCCAACCTCAACCCCGACGGGTCGTCGGCGCTGTGGTCGGTCTACGGCCTCACCCTCTGGCTCGGCCTCTCGCTGGCGCTGATGCTGCTGATCGTGCAGCTGGTCGGCACCGTGCTCCGCCGAGACGCCCTCTCCCTTGGCGGCGCCCTCTTCGGCGCGGTGAAGTTCCTGCTGGTGTGCACCCTCTGGTACACCTACGGCGCCGCCCTGGTCACAGCTGTGGAGGGCCTCAACACGGCGCTACGGATCCAGCTGCTGGGCACGGCCGATCTGGCCGACTGGGAGCCCACGGGTCTGGACTTCACCGAAGGCGTGATGACCGGCACCACCGCCACCGTGCTCATGCTGCTCGGGTTGGTGTTGTGGCTGGCCGCCTTCGCGCATCTGGTGGTGATGCTGGGCCGGGCGGTTTCCCTGATCGTGATCGCCGCCACCGCCCCCATCGCCGCAGCCGGACTGATGTACAAGCCCTTCGAAGCCTGGTTCTGGAAGGCGTTTCGCTGGTTCCACGCCGCCGCCATCGCACCGCTGCTGATGACCCTGATGCTCGGGTTGGGGGTGCAGCTCGCCACCGGCGTCTCCCTCGGGATGGAGGACTCCGCCCAGGAGGCCGTCGCCCTCGCGCTGCCGAGCGTGGTGATGATCGCCGTCGCCGCACTCTCCCCGGTGGCCCTGTTCCGGCTGCTGGCCTTCGTCGATCCGGGCACCACCAGCGGCGCCTCGTTCCGCGCCGGCCTCGCCGGCACCACCGGCGCCTCCTCAGCCGCCGGCCACGCCCACACCGCTGTGACCCGCAGCGGCGGCAGTGGTGGCGGTGGTGGTGGTGGGGCGGGGGAGTCGGCCACGGCGAGCCGTGCCGCCGCGGCGCAGAGCTCCAGCCTCAGCCCGGCCGCAGCCGGGGCCGGCGGCGGCGGAGCCGGGGGAGCCGCGGGGGGCTCCGCTGGTGCTTCTGGGGGTGCTGCAGCCGGCGCGGGTGCTTCTGCCGGTGGGGGAGCGGCCGCTGGTGCTGCTGGTGTGGGTGCGGTGGCGGGGCCGGTGGGTGTGGTGGCGGCGGGGGTGATCCTCGGCGCGAAGAAGCTCGTCGACGGGTTCCAGCAGGTCGGCGCCCGCGCCACCGGGCTGGTCAACGACACCACCTCCGGCATGGGGGCCGGCGACCCGTCCTACCCGTACGACCCGGCCGGCGACATCCGCCGCGCTCCTCATCCGGCGCAGGTCGCCACCACGACGACATCAACCCAGCCGCAGCGTGCGGCCCAGCCTCCTGTGGCTGTGAGAGAAGCGGAGGACCACAATGGCGGCCAGAACCTTTGACGCGTTCACCACCCCGAAGGCCGGCGTGATCTGGGGGCTGAGCGTCCCCCAGCTGCTGTTCCTGTCGGTGGCGACGTTCCCGGCGTGGATGGCGATCAGCTCACAGCGCTGGCTGGCCGGGATCATGTGGGTGCCGGTGTGGCTGCTGCTGCTGTTCCTCACTGTCGTCCCCCTCGGCGGCCGCCCCGCAGTCGGCTGGTTCGCCGCCGCCGCCGCGTTCGCGGTCGCCGGCCTCAGCGGGTGGTTGACCTTCCGGTCGAAGGCCGCCACCGGAACCCTCCGCGACCTGGACGAGCTGGACATGCCCGGCTCCCTGACCGGCGTCGAAGTGTTGGACGGCCCACCCATCGGTTTGACCCAAAGGCGGGTCGCGGTGATCAAACACGCTGCTGCCAGGACGTGGGCGATCACGGCACGGATCGAGCATGACGGGATCGCGATGGCCACCGACGCCCTGTGCAACCGGTACGCCGACGGCCTGACCGATCTGCTGGACACCGCCGCCCGGGGCGAGTTGATCTCAGAGATCCACCTGATGGTGCGCACCACCCCGGATGACTGCACCGAGCGGGAACTGTGGCTACGCGCCAACATCACCCCCGACGCGCCCGTCACGAGCGTGGCCACACAGATCGAGCACCTGCGCTGGTCCCAGGCCGGGGTCCGCACCGAAGCCTTCATCACCCTCGTCATCCCTGAGGCCCGCCTCAGCAAGGAAGCCAGACACATGGGCGGCGCCACCGACGGCCGGATGAACACCCTCCTCTCCCTGGCTGCCGAGATCGGAGCAGTAGTCACCGGCCCCATCGGCGCACGCAACGTCGAATGGCTCACCTCCCCAGAGTTGGCGCAGGTCGTCCGGCTGGGGTTCGCCCCCGGCGACCGCGCCGGCCTTGTCGCCGCCGCCCACGACGCAGCCAACGATCTGCAGGTGTGCGCGGGGGTGCCGTGGGCGTTGGCGGGCCCCGCGCAGGCGTACGCCGCCGTGCGGCACTATGCGCATGATGCGTGGGCGACGGTCACTGCGACGGTGAAGCTGCCCGAGCGTGGCGCAACGATGGGCGGCTGGGGACACGTCCTGGCCCCGTCCGAGGCGGTGGAGCGGCGCAGTGTGGCGATCGTGTTCCCGATCGAGAAGCAGTCGGCCGCGGATCGGAAGGCGGCGCAGCAGGAGTTCGGCCAGAGCCTCGGCCAGGGGTTGAAGGACCGGCTCGGGGTCCGCACCGGCGCCAAGGACCACCGCCGGCAGGCGAAACTGGACCGGGTCGAGGTGCAGCTCGCGATGGGCGCCACCATGAGCCACCCCTACGCCCTCTGCTCCACGACGATTCCCGCGACGTCCCCGGTGGCGGAGTTCGGCCGCCGGCTGGATGCGGCGATCCGCCGCGGCGGCATGGCACCGCAGCGCCTCGACATGTCCCAGGACCTGGCCTTCGTCACCGCCACCCTCCCGCTGGGGGTCAGCCTCACCACCAGGCACCAGTGATGGCCCGCAGCATCAACCGCCTGCTGGCGGACTTCGGCCACACCCTGCCCACCAAACCCTCACCAGAGCAGCCAAAGCTTCCCCGTGAGTTCACTTCCGCCCCGCCCTGGCGCGGCAAACCCGCGAGGGGGGCGGGGTGGGTGGCGTCTCGGCCTGCGGTGAAGCGGTACCAGATGACCTCCGACCAGGCCGGCGTGTTCTGGCCCTTCCTCACCGCCAGCCCATTGCCGCCGACCGGGGCCCCGATGGGCACCGACATGAGCAACGGAGCCACCTTCTACGTCGACCCCCACGGCTGGGTCCTCAACGACTCGATACCGGTCACCAATCCGAACATCTTCGTGTTCGGGAAACCCGGCCGCGGGAAATCCGCATGGGTCAAAGCGTTCCTCAACCGGATGTTCGCCTTCGGGTACCAGGCCCTGATCCTCGGCGACCCGAAGGACGAGTACGAGCTGATGTGCCGCCACTTCGGCGTCGAACCCTTCGCCATCGGCCCCGGCATGCCCACCCGCCTCAACCCCCTCGACCCCGGACCACTCGCCACAAACTGGGGCCAACTGAACCGCGATGAGCAGGAGCGGCGTTCGGCGGTCATCTTCGGACGCTGGCTCGTCCTCCTCCGGTCGTTGATCGGCTCCCAAAGCATCGGCGACAGGAAAGTCGCGGTGGGACCGACGGAGGAACAGGTCCTCAAAGCCGTCCTCGTTGAACTCACCCACACCACCAATTCGGACAGCCGAGCGTTGCGGCCGATCGTGATCCCGCAAGTGTGGCAACAACTCCACTCACCCAGCGACCACCTCATCAGCGAGCTGCGCTACCCGGACCGGCACACGTTCCTCGACGACACCCGACTGCTCCGCGATGCGGTGGCGCAGCTGATCTCGGGTGTGTTCGCAGGCATCTTCGATGCTCCCACCACCGTGGCCATCGACTGGAACGCGCCGATCCAATCCCTGTCCCTCTCGAGGCTGATGCCATTGGGTGACGACGCCGTCGGGATGGCGTTGATGTGTCTCAACTCCTGGGGCACCGCCATGCGCCACGTGAGCGGCCGGCGCAGGATCAACGTCCGCGACGAAGTCTGGCGACAACTCCGCCTCGGAACCGGCGCCGTCTCCTCCTTCGACGCGGACCTGCGGCTGTCGAGGTCTCATGGGGATATTGAGATCGCCAACGCCCACAAACCCTCGGACTACCTGGGTGCGGGGCATGCCGGGTCGCAGGCGCAGCAGATCGCCAAAGACCTCCTCCACCTCGGCGACATCAAGGTCCTCTTCGGCCAGGACGCCGAAGTCGCCGACGACCTGGAACAGCTCCTCGACCTCGGCCCGATCGCCCGCGACATCGTCACCGGCTGGGCCATGGGAGGCAAAGGCCGAGCCCTCATCGCCGTAGGGCCCCGCCTCCACAAAGTCGCACTCACCCTCCACCCCGACCTCGAACAACCCCTGACCGACACCAACCAGAAACTGCAGACCTGATGTGGAAGGCACTGGCCGCGATCGGGGCGGCGCTGACGGTGCCGCTGGCACCGATCCTCGTGTTCGCCGGCGCCCTGACCGGACCTCAGGTCCAGACCCAGACCATCAGCGCCACGTGCGCAGGATGGGCCGGCGACACCCCGGTCGGCATCGAGTTGGATGCGGGGCAGATGAACCGCGCCGCCCTCATCTACGCGGCGGCACTCGACACCGGCGCAGGCCCCGCCGGCGCGGTAGTCGGGATCGCCACCGCCATGCAGGAATCAGTCCTCGGCGCCCACCCCGCCGCCGCCACCCCCAACCAGGATGGCGACGTCGGACTCTTTCAGCAACGCTCCCTGGTCGGCTGGTACGCCGACGGCACCACCCAAACCGAGAACCTCACGATCCTGGCCGACGACACCTACCAGGCCCGCACCTTCTACCTCGGCCACACCACCCTCACCGGTTGGCACATCCCCGGCCTCACAGACATCGACGGCTGGCAGCACATGTCTGTCGCCCAGGCGGCGCAGAAGGTGCAGGTGTCGGCCTACCCCGACGCCTACGCCAAACACGAAGGCCTCGCCCGCACCCTCGTCGCCCTCTTCGCGGGGCAACCCGCCGGCCTCGCCAACTGCGGCCCGATGGACCCCAACTTGGACTGCGCTCCCACGGGGATGGCCTCGGAGCGGGGGCAGACCCCTGACGCGCTGCGCGTGATGCGCTGCATCCACGCGAAGTGGCCGCAGATCCGATCGCTGCTTGGCGTCCGCCCTGGAGACCCGAAAGATCACGGTTCGGGCCGGGCCGTCGACGTGATGATCCCCAACTACTTCTCCCCAGCCGGAATCGCCCTGGGTACGGAGATCGCGGAATGGGCCCGCACCAACGCCACCGCGCTCGGCGTCACATATGTTATCTGGCGCGAACACCTCTGGTCCGTCGCCCGCGCCGATGAGGGCTGGCGACGCTGCGGCCAGGCCGCGTCCTGCTACACCGGCCCCGACCCATCGGCCGCGCATCTGGACCACGTCCACATCTCCGTCCACGGCACCCAAGGAACCGGCACCACCACCACCGCAGCCGCCGGTGGCTCGGTGGTGTTGCCCGTCGACCAGTACCGCCTCACCTCCCGCTTCGGGGACACCGGATCCCGGTGGAAGAAGACGCACACCGGCCTCGACTTCGCCGCCCCCACCGGCACCCCCATCCGCGCCGTGATCGACGGCACCATCACCCGCACCGAGTCTGCCTGTGCCTACGGCAACCTCACCACCCTCACCACCGCCGATGGCACCGTCATCTACTACGCCCACCAATCCACCACCAACGTCCGCGTCGGCCAGACGGTGACCGCCGGGACCGTGATCGGAAGGGTCGGCGCCACCGGGAACGTCACCGGCCCCCACCTCCACCTGGAGGTCCGCGTCGGCGGTATCCCGACCGATCCTGACCGATGGTTCCGCACTCGAGGAGTCACCCCGTGACCTCACACCCCGCCGACCGTCTCCTCACCGCAGTGCTCGCCGCGCTGCTGCTCGCCGGCTGCAGCGACACGCCGATGCAGGCACCCACCCCACACACGACCACGCCCGCTGCCCACCCGGTCACCTCACCGGCATCGGTGGGGGAGAGCGACCCAGCCGAGGGCTGGGTCGGCGACGACGAACTCGACACCACCCCGTCGACGGTGGATGCGCATCCCGACGAGCCGCCCGAGGATGTCCAGGTCGTGGCGGCGGTCTCCGCGGCCACCGCGTTCGTCGTCGGCTGGTTGACCGTCGACCAGGAGCGGCGGCGTGAGCGCCTCGAGGGTGTGGCGGCGGAGGCGCTGATCGCCAGCTTCGACGACCCCCGCTTCACCCCCGCCGCCCGCACCCAGCACGGCCCAGCCCATGTGATCGACGTCGATCCGATGCAGATCACCACCCGCCACCGCCTCGACACCGGCGACGTCGTCGACGTCACCCTCATCCTCGACCCCGACAGCACACACGGCTGGATCGCCATCACCATCACCACCTGACAAACCCACCCAACCGAGCAGCGGGCGGCGCGCCTGGACGGCAGCCGATGGTAGGTATCCGGGCCTTGCCCCAGCCCGGTAGCGTCCAGAATCACACCCAAAGCGGTGTCGACTCCCTCGACACCATCCAGCCGGAAGCCTCCAGCGACCCCCCATCGCCGGAGGCTTCCGTGCACCCCGGACCAGAGACCAGTCCTGCCCAGCGCTGATGTCTGAAGGCTCACGCTGTGGACTCGTCTTGTCCGGGTTCGTAAGGGGCATGACTGATTCGCAGCACGACGACGGCTACGCCTGGACCTGGGAACCCCCCGTCGGCGCCCTCACCACCATCGCCCTCCTCGGGGTGGTGGCCGTCCAGGCCGGCCGCAGCCTCACCCTCGCCGCAGCCGGAGCCGGCTGGCACTGGCCACCGTCGGCCGCCCTGATCACCAGCAGCTGGGGCATCCTCACCGGCAACCTCCACGCCGGCCTCACCACCCACGGCACCACCGCCGTCGGCATGGCCCGGGTGGCATGGGCGATCGCCGGCGCGCTGTTCATCGCCGGCCTGACCGCCGCCATCGTCCTTGCGCTGCGCGTCACGGCAGGCCGCCGCTTCAAGGGCATGGCCACCACCGGGCAGGCCGAACAGCTCCTCGGGCTCGGCCGGCTCCGCGCCACCCGGGCCGTGATCCGCCCCGACCTGTACCGAAAGAGTCACCGGCGATGAGCAGGTTTGAGCCGACCGAGGTTGGGTGGCGGATCGGCACCAGCAAGGTCCCGGTGGGGGTGCAGCTGTGGCAACCGTGGGACCGCACCGCCGGCGTCATCGGACCCCAAGGCTCCGGCAAGACCCTCGACATCCTCACCCCCGCCCTCCTCCAAGCCCCCGGCGCCGCCCTTGTCACCCTCACCAAACCCGACGACCTGCTGCTGACCCTCGCCGCTCGCCAAGCGAAGGGCCCTGTTGCGGTGCTCGACCCGTTCGGTGCCGCGCCAGGGCTGCCGGAGCTGATCTGGGACCCGATCGACGGCTGCGTCGACGCCACCGTGGCCGAGAAGCGCGCCAAAGCGTTCTGCGCCGGCACCCTCGGCAGCGGGGGAGACGGGGCCGATTCCGCCGCCCGCTTCTACGCCGCCGAAGCCGCCAAAGTCATCCAGTGCTACCTCCACGCCGCGGCGTTGGCCGGCTACACGTTGAACGACGTCCTGGAATGGTCCGCCAACCCCCGCACCGCCACCCTGCCCTCGGAGATTCTCCGGTCGCATCCGATGGCGGAACCGAACTGGTCCGGCCTCCTCGCCGGCGCGGTCAGCAACACCGATGAGCGCACCGCCGGCAACACCAAATCCACCGTCGACCAGGCCCTGGCGCTCTTCGCGACGAAGGATCGCCGGGAACGCTGCGTCCCTAGCGACGACCGGCCGGCCGTCGACATCGCCGACCTCATCCGCCAAGGCGGCACCATCTACCTGCTCGGCCGCGAAGACCCCTACGTCTCCGCCTCCCCACTCATGACCGCCGTCGCCGAGCACGTCCTCGACACCGCCCTCCAGCTCGCCCACGAGAGTGGGTTCGGCAGGCTGTGTCCACCGATGCTGGCCTGCCTCGACGAACTCCCCTCCACCGCACCCCTACCGACACTGGCCACCCGGATGGCCAATGAGCGGGCGCTGGGCATCTCATTCATCTGGGCCTCCCAGACCTGGGCCCAGCTCACCCGCATCTTCGGGGAACAGCAAGCCCGCGCGATCAAGGACCTCACCAACAGCCTGATCATCTTCGGCGGCTCCAAAGACGCCGGCTTCAACCGAGAGATCAGCGACCTCCTCGGCACCCGCCGCATCACCCGCCGCAACCACCAACACGGCGGACACGGCTCGATCTCCACCCACGGCGAAGACACCCCCGTCATCCGCCCCGAACAACTCCGCGAACTCCCCACCCGCACCGCCCTCGTCGTCGCCGAGAACGGCAAACCCATCCTCGCCACCCTCCACCGCGCCATCGACGGCAAACCCGGCAAACACCTCCTGACGCAGCAGCGCCAAGCCCGCCGCCTCCTCACCACACCCGAGAGTGGGGCTCCCCACCCGATGACGGTGAGGGAGAGGACCGCGCTGGCTCACTCCTACTCACGCCAACTCGGCCTCACCGACTAGACAAGGGACCCGCCCGATGACGAACCTTCTGGAGCCGTTCCCCGAACCCTCGGAGCGCATGCTTGCTGCCCTGGTCGACCTCGCGATACTCGCCCGCGGGGGAGACGCCGCCGAGGCCATCATGGCCACCGGCGAGATCCTGCCCAGGATCTGGGACATCACTTCGATCGCCGACCCCGACCTGCGGCAGGACACCTGGCAGTGGCTCGACGCCTTCGTGATCTGGCTCAACACCCAACACGCCTGGTACTCCGCCGACCACACACCCGCCTGCTGGCCGCAACACCCAGGCCTGATCCGCGAACTCTCCACCCTCGCCGCGATGCGCTACCAAGCCGGCGAAGCCACCAGCCCCATGCCGCTCGAGGAATGGCACCGCTACGCACTGCCCGGCTACCTCGACCGCACCCGCGATCAACGCCGCGCCTGCGACGAGAAACACCAACCCTGGCCCGGCCGCGCCGCCCACGCACGTCACACCAACGACGACGCAGCGGCCCGACGCCTTCGCGTCTTCAGCCGCGATGTTGACAGCACTACTGTCGTGCAGCAGACGGTCACCCTGCAGGCTCTATAGGTGCGAGACCAGACTGGGGGAGCGAAGCCGGTTGCTCGACGTTGGAGATCCTGTCACCGTTCACCCAGCCCACTAGGAGTTCACCGTCCTCAACCCGCGCCACAAGCCCTTCCCACTGACCAGCGGTCTTGCGACGGTCAACCACCAGAGCGGCCACGGTGCTATCGAGCCACACATGACGCACCCTCAGCTCGTCGAGTCTCCTCGGCGTCCGCCCCAGGCGATCGCTGAGAGACCCGAAATCGGATCGCTTCATGGTCATGGAGCGGACGCTACGGTGCATCGCTGACAAACATCGCCGCCGAGCCTGGCGGGTGGTCCCCGCTGAACTCGAGGGCAGACATCCAGGCGCGATGCGTCCTGTCGATCGAGTTGTCCCCCATCTCTGCGCTTGTCGATGCGGCGCTCCCCGACCTAGAACTGGCCGACCTGCTGCGGAAACCCTTGACCGTCGTGGCGCAGGCCCCAGCAAAGATCGGCCAAGCTGCGGCCGAGTGCTTGTTCGCACGCATCAACGGTCTGGAGGGCGGCCCGGCTCAAACGATCTACCTCCCCACCCACCTAATCATCCGCTAGGTAGGCTCCTATCCCGATGGTGGCCTGGCTGGCTCTCAATCTGTCTGATCCGCATCGTGGTCGAGAACGCCGGTGCCGACGTCGTCGCACTCCTCCTTCATGACAGCGTTGCCGAAACAGATCGTTGATCCGAACGCGGAGTTCGCCGGCGGCAGGCCAATCGTTCACGGAGTGCAGCAGAACTGGGTGCGAATAGACTGGTTTCGCTCGTCGGTGTACAGTACAGGACAAGGTTCCCGACGGCGGCGTACTGCCGACCGGGTGCCATGCCGCCGCAAAGTCAAGAAGTCCGTTCAAGGTGACCAAAGCTCTCCTCGTGCGTCTCGAAGCCCTGCCGGGCAAGGAGACCGAACTCGCAGACTTCCTCACCGGGGCGCGGTCGATCGTGATGGAAGAGCCAGGCACTGTCGCCTGGTTCGCGATCCGGTTTGGCCCCTCTACCTTTGGCGTGTTCGACGTGTTCCCCGACGACGAGGCCAGAGACGCCCACCTCGCCGGAGGTGTCGGCCAGGCGCTCGGACCCAACACCGGCGTGCTCTTCTCCGAACCGCAGATCGAGAAGATCGACCTTCTCGCCGACAAGCTCCCGGCGTAGCCGCCACCGCAACCGTGAGATCTCTCTGCCCATCCATTTCAGCTGACGAGAACAGCAAACATTTGGCGGAACCAACACGACCGTAAGCCACTGTTCTCGGCGACCGGATTCCGAATGCAGCGAGTCTCGAACCGATGCGGCGCACGGCGCACAGTCCTAGACTGAGCGCCGTGTCGACCCGTGAAGACACACCGACCCCTCGCGAGAGCGCGGTCCTCGCCGCGGTCGAGCGGCGACTGAGCAACCCCGAGATCGCCGCGGAGTTGTTCATCTCGGTGCGCACCGTCGAGAGCCATATCGCGAGCCTGAAACGCAAGCTGGGCGCCGGGAGCCGGTCCGACCTGATGGCGGCGGCCGGGCGAGCCGAAGCGGCGCCGATGCGCCTCTCGGGCTCGCACCCGTCGCCCGGTGAGGTGGAGCTCGCGGCCGAGGTCTGCGCGCGTCTCGACGGGCTGCCGCTCGCGATCGAACTCGCGGCGGCCGTCGCCCGCCACCTGTCGCTCGCCTCGCGCCTCGAGCGCGACTTCGCGACCCTCGATCGCGAGGTACCCGAGGGCCGGCACCGCACCCTCGAGACGGCGTTCGAGTGGACCTGGGACCTCCTCACCGACGAGGAGCGCGAGGTGCTCTGCCGGCTCGGCGCGCTGCCGCGCACGTTCGACGTCGACCTCGCTGCTGCAGTGACGCATCCGGGTGCCGAAGGGGTCGTGCTGCGCCTGCTCGACCACTCGTTGATCGTGCCCGCGGGCGGACACCCGAGGCGGTTCCGCCTGCTCGCCGTCACGCGCGAGTTCGTGCGCTCGCGCACCGAGCCGGAGGTCATCCATGAGGTGCTGCGACAGCACGCCGAGTTCCTCGACGAGAGCGTGCTCGTGTTCGTCGCGACGGCCCGCACCGACAGCAGCCTCGAGGCCATGCACAGGTCGGAGACACTGTGCCCAGAGGTCAACGCCGCCCTGCGCTGGGCGCTCGCGGCGCGGCATCCGGCTGCGGTCTCGCTCGCGAACTCGCTCTCGATCGGCGTCGAGCAGTTCGGATCGGACGCCGACAGCATCCGCACGCTCGCGATGGCGGCGTCGGTCGTCGTACACGACGATCGCCTCGAGGTCGTCGCCGACGTCGAGGGCCGCGGCGAGGTGCAACGCGTCGAGCGATCGCATCGACGGCGGAGTGGGGTGGGCATCTCTGGCCATGCTGTCTCCCAGTTCGATGGGCGGACCATCCAGTCCGATCTTGCATCTTACGTCGATTCGGTCTATCCTCAGATATACAGGCCTATACAGGTATAGACAGGAGACATGCGTGTTGATTGGAATTGGCTGCGACCCGAACGCAACAACCCTCAAGGATGCCGTCGCTGATTACCTTCGCGAGCTCGGCCACGAGGTTCGCGATTTCGGCTCCGACGACCCCCTATATCCGAAGACGGCCATTGCGGTGGCGGAAAGCGTCGCGGCGAAGGAGGTCGAGCGTGGTGTCGTGATGTGCGGCACCGGCATCGGCGTCTCCATCTCGGCGAATAAGGTTCCCGGCGCATACTGCGCCCTGCTCACGGATGCGTACCAGGCCGAGCGTGCACAGCTAAGCAACGACGCCAACATGGTCGCTTTCGGAGCTCAGGTCACCGGCGTCGAGTCGGTCAAGCGACTCGTTCGGGAGTACCTGTCGGTGTCGTACGTGGAGAACGAGCGGAGTGCGCCGAAGCTCGCCGCTCTGTACGACTACGAAACCGAGAACACTCGCGTATGAATGCCATCCCGCTGCAGATCGAGGCGGAGCTCGCACGCCTCAACGTCCTGCGGATGGTGCGGGCAGGCGGTTCTGGCCACCTCGGCGGGGCGCTCTCGTGCATCGACATCGTGACCGCCTTGTATTTCGCGACCATGCGCGTCAACCCGCAAGCCGCGAAGGACCCGAATCGCGACCGGTTCCTGCTGTCCGCGGGCCACAAAGCAATGGCGCAGTACGCAGTTCTCGGGCGTCGCGGTTACTTCGAGGAGGCGCTGTTCGACACGTACGGCTCTGTCGGCAGCAAACTCGGCGGTCACCCCGACCTTCACAAGCTTCCGGGCATCGAAGCGAATACGGGTGCCCTGGGTCACGGGCTGTCGATTGCTGCAGGGATGGCACTGGGCCTCCGTGCCGCGAGCAACGGAGGACGGGTTTTCACCATCCTTGGGGACGGTGAGCTCCCCGAGGGGGCGAACTGGGAAGGGGCGTCGATTGCTGCGCACCACCGACTCGACAACCTCGTCGCTTTCGTCGATGTCAACGATCTGCAGATTTCCGGGCCGACCGCTGAAGTCATGAACATGGAGCCGATTGCCGACAAGTTCGCGGCGTTCGGGTGGAATACCGTCACCATCGACGGGAACGATATCGATGCCGTCCTCGACGCTGTCAGCGTTGCGGATGGCGAAAAGGGCCGGCCGACCGTTGTCGTTGCTCGCACGACGAAGGCGAAGGGCATCAGCTTCCTGGAGGGAACCCTTGCCTCGCACTACTGGAAGCCGACGGTCGAGGAGCTCGACCGAGCCGAACGTGAAGTGCACGCCCGCATCGACAACCTGCGCGAATGGAACGACCATGGCTGCTGAGACGCTTACTCTTATCGATCCGCGAAAGACCTTCGGGCAAGCAGTGACCGACCTCGCTGCGGACGATGACCGTGTCGTCGTCCTCTCCGCCGACAGCGGGCTGTCGTCGGGGTTCGGCTCATTCCGCGAGCGCTTCCCCGACCGCTACTATGAGTTCGGCATTCAGGAGCACGGAACGACGGGCGTCGCCGCAGGTCTCGCGTCGACCGGCAAGATCCCCGTCTTCGCGGCCATCGCAGCGTTTGTCACCAACCGGAACTACGAAGCATTCCGCAATGACATCGCGTACATGGGTCAGAACGTCAAGATCGTCGGTCGCAACGGAGGGATCACTTACTCCGACCTCGGGCCCACACACTACTCCCTCGAAGACTATGCAATCATCCGCATGCTTCCCGGTGTCGTCGTCCTCTCACCCCAGGACCCCGGAGAGATCCGGGAGGCAGCGAAGGCGATGATTGAGCACGACGGGCCCGTGTACATGCGCATCGGGGGCCCATCGATCCCCGATCTGTTCCCACAGGCACCGTTCACCATCGGGGAAGGGCGGATGATTCGGGAAGGGTCTCGCGCAACGGTCGTCACGACGGGGACCATCACCCCGGAGGTCGTGGTCGCGGTGCAACGGCTCGCGGACGACGGCATCGATGTGGACCTCATCGGGATGCCAACTGTCGAACCTGTTGACGCGGCGCTTATCCGCGCGTCCGCTCATCGCACCGGACGCGTCATCACCGTCGAGGAGCACTACACCCGCGGCGGTCTCTCCGCGGCCGTTGGCGAGGCTCTGGCATCCTCGGGAATTCCCGTGCACGCCATCGGGTTGCCGCATGAGCACATCGTCACCGGTACGTACTCAGGACTGCTTGCTCGATACGCGCTTGACGCCGCGGGACTGGACGAGCGCATTCGGCTGCTCGTCCGCTAGGGCGTGTCTCCCATATGGCTCATGATTGATGCGCGATTCTTGACGGGTGACTTCTGTTTTGGACTCCCGCACTCGCCGATTGACGGACGAGCAGTGGGTGTTGATCGCCCCGTTGCTGCCGTCAAACACCGGTCGGCGTGGTCACCCGTTCGGTGATGATCGCCGCGTCGTGGACGGGATCATCTACCGGTTTCGGACCTCGACGCCCTGGCGTGATGTGCCTCGGGATGAGTTCGGCCCCTGGCAGACGGTGTGGAAGCGCCACCGTCGCTATGCCGGCGATGGCACCTGGGACCGGGTGCTGCAGACGTTGCTGTCTCAGGCGGACGAAGCCGGATTGATCGACTGGGACGTCTCGGTCGACGCAAGGATCGCGCGTGCGCACCAGCACGCGACCAACACCACGCGCCCTGAGCAGGACACAGGGGGCGTTCTCGAATTACAAACCTCTGCCGCTTGAGGAGATCGAACCGGCCGGCCATGGCATCGGCCACTCCCGCGGCGGACTGACAACGAAAGTCCACCATGCCGTCGACGGCAACGGGATGCCGTTGGCGATCGTGGTCACCGGCGGGCAGCGCAACGACGGCGCGATGCTCGAGCAGGTTCTCGATGACATCCGCGTACCAAGGATCGCTGGCGGCAGGCCTCGCACCCGACCGAACGCGGTTCTGGCGGATAAGGCCTATGGCAGTGGGGTGAACCGGCGCTTGCTCCGCGCCCGCGGAATCCGAGCCGTGATCCCGGAGAAGAGCGACCAGATCGCCGCCCGAAAACGCAAGGGACGCAAGGGCGGCCGACCACCCGCGTTCGACGCAGGTGCCTACAAAGACCGCAACGTCGTCGAGCGGTCCTTCGCGCTCATCAAGCAATGGCGCGGAATCGCGACTCGCTACGACAAGCTCGCCATCACCTACCGAGCCGGCGCCGTCCTCCACGCCTGCCTCACCTGGGCCGCGCTATTGGGAGACATGCCCTAGCCAGGCGGACCCGCTGTGGTGGACCCCGAGTCATCCACCACGGCGGGTTCACTCACGCTTGTAATCGAACTTCAGCCGCACCGTATCGCCGCGGAAGACGATGGTCGAGTACTCAAAGGCCGTCCCTGCCGGGTTCGTGATGACATCCGTCAACAGCAGTGCCGGGTCGCCCTTGCGCAGCTCCAGCAGCTTGGCGTCGGTTCCTTCGACGGCGATGACTTCCAGATCTTCGGAGACGCTCTTCATCGACAGATTGAATTTGTCTTCGAGAACCACGCACAGCTGCTCGTTGACGACATCCAGCTGATCCAGTCCCGGTGCGAGGCTCGCTGGCACGAAGGAGCGGTGGACGCTCAGAGGCTTCCCGTCTACCGTCCGCAGTCGTATGATGGCGATGACCTCGGCGCCCGCCGGCAGATTCAGGTGCTCACGCACTCTCGTCGGCGCGGGAACGCGCTCCGTAGAAATCAACGTCGTCGCGATGTCGTACCCGAGCACTTCGAGCTGCTCACGGATTCCTTTGTATGCAGGAGAGACCGCGTTGATCTTTTGCGGGGCGACGAACGTGCCCTTGCCGGCAACGCGGATGAGCAGACCATCACCCGCCAGTTTGTTGAGCACACCACGAATCGTCATGCGGCTCAGGCTGTACTCCCGGTTCAGCTCGTTCTCCGACGGGATGCGCTGCTCGGGTGCCCACTCACCACTGGCGATCTTCGCGTGAAAGATGTCCTCGAGCTGCTGATAGATCGGTGTCGCTGAGTCGCGCTCAATCACGTCCGTCATCTTTATGCCTCCAAAACTTTCCACATGATCTTACCTAGCCTCGATCGTTCATGGCGGAGTGAGCGACGCGTGCTGCAGATAGGCCGGAGTGCCTTCTGACTACGGGATACTTGGACATGCGACTGTTCAAAACCCTGAAGTGGAAGGCACTCCGTAGGTGAAGCGTACTTCGTGGTCCACCGGTATGTCCGTGACCGGCGATGGCGGCGCGGTGATCGCCCACGCCGGCAGCATCGGGCTGAGGATGCTGGCCGAGAACACCGGCCTGACCGGAGCCCTGTCGACGGCGATGGCCCGGCGTTCGTTCATCCCCTCGGTGCATGACTGTGGCCAGGTACTGACCGATGTCGCGGTGCT